>BHEQ01000110.1 GCA_003864535.1 Gammaproteobacteria bacterium | reverse complement strand
GAGCAAATCTAGAGTAATTGTTGATTTGCCCTTCGCAAATAAGGTTGATTTTTGATGTAAGGTATTAAACCAATATACTGAAAATTTTATCAATGGGACATTGATAAGTCCAATCAAACCAAGTAATGAGATCGCGCGATCAGCTTTTGATCTATCTTCAAATGCTGAATCAAGCGCAATATAACCTATATATAAAAACAATAAAATAAGGGATGAGGTTAAACGCATATCCCACTGCCACCATGTTCCCCATGTTGGTCGGCCCCACACTGCTCCCGTAATTAATGCAATTAAAGTCATCATCGCGCCAACAATTGCGGTGCTCCGCGCTAAAATTACGGCCAATTTAATTCGCCAAACTAAAAAGATAAGGCTTAACAATGCGATAAAAACATAAAGAGCACTTGATAACATCGCGGTTGGAACGTGGATATACATAATCCTAACCGTATTACCTTGCTGATAATCAATTGGAGAGGCGAGCAATCCAAAAAACAAGCCACAAGCCATGACTAAAAAAGCCGCGGCATAAATCCAAGGAATAAGCATATTTGCGAACGGCGCAAAAAACTTTGGGGTGCTAAGCCTATAATACCAAGCTGATTTTTTAGTATGTTTGGATGGCGTCTTAAGTGTGTTTATAGTCATAGTTTAGTATTTTATGTTTAGTGATCAATTTTAGTATGTTATCAGTGAAATAATAGGTGTTGGGGCAAGTATGGATAATCCTGGAAGGTCTTTTAAGGTCATTAAAAACACACAAGCCTGAATATCTGCACCTTGCTTGATTAAGAGCTGCTTACAAGCAAGCATTGTACCACCAGTAGCTAGAACATCATCAACTAATAGGACTTTTTGACCTTTTTTGATTGCATCCGCATGAATTTGTAAAGTATCTTGCCCGTACTCTAAATCATAAGAAATTTCAATGGTTTTCCCAGGAAGCTTGCCAGGTTTGCGCACTGGAATCATGCCTATGCCTAATCTATACGCTAACGCCGTTCCAAAAATAAAGCCACGCGCTTCAGGGCAGACTATCGCATCAACTTCAATGTTATTACTTATAATTTGCTCAGCCATTGCATCAATTATAGTTTTTAGAGCGTCTCCATCAGCAAGAAGAGGGGTAATATCTCTAAAAGTAACCCCAGGCTTTGGTGTATTAGGAAAAGCTCTTATTTTACTAAGTGCGCTATCTAACGCCACCGCTGTAATTGATTTGGTAACCATTTGAGTCCTTAAAGTTTATCAAAATTTAAAAGGCGCACTAAGCACCAATAAAAAATGAAGATATTGTAATCTAAAAATTATGCTTTGATTTATTTGTGTGGTGTAATTTTGATTTAAAATATGATAATACATATTTTGATGATTATTCATCTTCATATTCATAAGCATAAGCAGGTACTGACGCACGCAAAGCTAACCGCGTGTGGATTGGATAAATAGTTGACGTATGCACAAGGATTCGCTACCTTCTGTTCCAGCTTAATCTAAAATAATGTAACTAATTAGTAGTTGTCTGCGATATTATTGCTTTATGAGAAAACTCTAGGAGAACTGTAAATGTATTTTAGTAAACTTTTTTTGACTGCCACGGTAGTTTTATTATCTAGCAGTTATGCAAGTACGACGCTTGTCTATTGCCCTGAGGCTAATCCTGAGGGATTTACGCCTATGCTGTACTCTACAGGCACAACTTTTGATGCCTCAGCAGGTCCCATTTTTAATCGTTTGGTTCAGTTTGAACGCGGTACAGCTCAGCTAGTTCCCGCCTTAGCTGATTCGTGGGAGTTGAGTGAGGATAGCCTAGTCCACACCCTTCACTTGCGCAAAGATGTTGAATTTCATAGCAATAAGTTTTTCACACCGACTAGAAAAATGAATGCGGACGATGCTATTTTTACGTTTGAGCGGATGTTTGATGAGAAGCATCCTTGGCATAAAGTATCTGGTGGAAATTACTTATTTTATCATTCGCAAGGGATTCCTCAGAATGTAGCATCGATTACTAAACGTGATGATCACACCTTAATTTTTACATTAAAATCACCTGATGTCACATTTTTAGTGAATCTAGCTCACCCGGTTGGCTCTATTTTATCCGCTGAATATGCAGATAAAATGATGCGTGCAGGTACTCCAGAAATCTTAGATAGAAATCCAATTGGGACTGGTCCTTTTGAGTTTGTGGCGTTTAAACCTGATGCAATGGTGCGTTATAAAGCATTTAAAAACTATTTTAGAGGAAAAGTGCCTCTGGATACTTTAATCTTTGCGATCACCATTGATCCATCTGTACGAGTTGCAAAGCTTGAAAAAGGCGAGTGTGATGTGATTCCTTATCCAAATATGGCGGATATTGAACGTTTATCTAAATTACCCAATGTGAGTATTCAAAAAGCAGAAGCTATGAATATTGGGTATATTGCTTTTAATACGAAAAAACCACCTTTTGACAATATTAAGGTGCGCCAAGCATTGAGTCTAGCGGTGAATAAACAGTCGATTATTGATAACCTGTATAAAGGCTTTGGTTTCGTTGAAAAAAACCCCTTTCCAGCTACAATCTGGGGCTATAATAATGAGATTACGCCCTATCCTTATGATCCAGAACAAGCTAAAAAACTATTGAGTGAAGCGGGTATTAAGGATTTAACCGTTCAATTATGGGCAATGCCAGTATCGCGTCCTTATAATCCTGATGCAAAAAAAATGGCAGAAATGATTCAGGCTGATCTAGCTAAAGTTGGAGTTAAAGCTCAGATTGCTAATTATGAATGGGCTGAATATATTCAACGAACCCGCAATGGCGAACATGAGATGATGATGTTTGGTTGGACAACCGCAAATGGTGATCCTGATAACTTTCTGTTTCCTTTATTATCGTGTGATGCTGCGACAACTGGCAGGAATCTTGCTTTTTGGTGTGATGATACTTTTAATAACCTGATCATTTCAGCACGAAAAATTTCTGATAGAGAGAAAAGAACCGAGCTATATAAACAAGCACAGGTAATTTTCCATAATCAAGCCCCATGGATTCCTATGGCACGTTCCTACAATATTTCAGGCGTGCGCAAGCGTGTGATTGATTATAAGGACAGCCCTTTTAGTTTTCATGATTTTGAAGGAGTTTCTATATCTACACAAGAAGATATTAGATAATCTTTAAATTTTATTATTTTTATATTCTTATATTTTTTTCATGCCTAACATCAGCAATAATTACCTTTATACTCACGCTATCTACATCACGCTTACTTATATTACGGAAGATATTTACATGAACAGCTTTACCTTAATTGATCCAAATCTTTCAGTCCCTAGCGCAATTAGCAGCGCTTATCTTGTTGATGAAACACATTGTGTTCAGTCTTTATTAATGAGTGCAACCACAACCGCGGTGCAGCAGAATGATATTCAAACTCTTGCTCGAAAAATTGTGGTTAATACGCGTCAAAAACGCATTAAAGCAGGTGGTGTCGATGCTTTAATGAATGAGTTTTCTTTATCAAGCGCGGAGGGTATTGCGTTAATGTGTTTAGCTGAGGCTTTATTGCGTATTCCAGATAAAGCCACTGCGGATAAATTAATTAGAGATAAAATATCCCAAGGTGATTGGGATGTTCATTTAGGTAAAAGTGAATCTATGTTTGTTAATGCCAGTAGTTGGGGGTTATTAATTACAGGAAAAGTTGTCACAAGTGATGATAAAGCTGGTTTAAAATCAGCATTTAAGCGGATGCTTGCCAAAGGTGGCGCACCGTTAATTCGTAAAGGCATGGATTTTGCTATGAAAATGCTCGGGCAGCAATTTGTCACGGGTGAAACAATTTCTCAAGCCATTGATAATGGCAAAGCGTACCGTATGCGTGGTTATCGCTATAGTTACGATATGTTAGGTGAGGCTGCCTTAACTATGCTTGATGCTAAAAAATATCATCAAGCATATATTGATGCAATTCATGCGGTTGGAGCGGCATCAAAAGGATTGACTGTTTATGCGTCTGGCGGTATTTCTGTTAAGCTTTCAGCGTTACATCCGCGTTACTCTCAGGCGCAATCAAAGCGCGTATTAGAGGAATTATATCCAACTTTAAAAGAATTATTTATGCTAGCTGCGCAGTATGATATTGGTTTAAATATTGATGCTGAGGAGGCGGATCGTTTAGATATTTCTTTAAATTTGCTTGAAAAATTATTAAGTGATCCTGATTTAGCTAATTTTAAGGGGATTGGATTTGTCATCCAAGCGTATCAAAAACGCTGCCCAATGGTTATTGATCACTTACTTTATCTAGCCTCACACTATAAAACTAAAATAATGATCCGCTTAGTAAAAGGTGCGTATTGGGATGCTGAAATTAAACACGCCCAAAGTGATGGTTTAGAAAGTTACCCAGTTTATACGCGCAAAGCCCATACAGATATCGCCTATATTGCTTGCGCACGCAAGTTATTAGCTGCAAGTGACTTAATTTATGCACAATTTGCGACGCATAATGCACATACTTTGGCGACAGTTTATATTCTGGCAACTGAGCTTAACTTAGATCAGAATCATTATGAGTTTCAATGTTTGCATGGAATGGGAGAAGGTCTTTATGATCAAGTTGTTGGTGTAGATAATCTTAATATTCCTTGCCGAATTTATGCACCTGTAGGCTCGCACCAAACGCTTCTTGCATATTTAGTACGCCGAATTTTAGAAAATGGCTCTAATTCATCTTTTGTGAATCAGCTTATTAATGAAAAGGTTAGCATTGATGAGCTCATTGCTGATCCTGTTGTTATTGTAGCTACAAATCTAGCTCAGCCACATCCTAAAATCCCGTTACCGATTAATCTATTAAATTTACGCACTGATTTAAAAATCAACTCAAGAATTAATGCAAAAGGTGTCAATATTCATCATTTTGATGTTTTAAATACCCTCCAAGTAGGTCTAAATATTAAGAGTGCTGTTGAATATTCAAGCTTTCCTGTTTTAGGTGATTTAAATGATTTGCCCAAGGTAAATACAATCGCAATCCCCATGACTCAAATTGGCGGCTTAAAACAATATAAAAATGATAAAAAGCAAGATCAAAAACAAGATCAAAAAAATGACCAAAAACATGAACATCACAAAAAAGGATTATTGCTGCGAGAACATATCTCAATTAATAACCCAGCAGATGAGAATGATTGCGTTGGCATGAGCATTTTTGCGAATGAAGATGATGCGGATCGCGCTCTTAATATCGCTTATTTTGAAAAAGATACATGGGCAAAAGTGCCGCTTGATGTGCGGATAAATTATTTAGAGAATTTTGCTAATTTATTAGAACAAAATCATCTTACTTTTATTAATCTTGCCATGCGCGAAGCTGGGAAAACCTTAAGTAATTCTATAGGAGAGATTCGTGAAGCAGTTGATTTTTGTAGATTTTATGCAAGCCAAGCTCGTATTTATCCACAAAATAAGCCTTTAGGTGTTGTGATTGCAATTTCACCTTGGAATTTTCCTTTAGCGATTTTTATCGGGCAAATTGCGGCAGCATTAGCTGCGGGGAATGTTGTTATTGCTAAACCTGCAGAGCAAACTCCATTAATTGCAAGTTTTGCGATAAAGCTTATGCATAAATGTGGGATTCCTAAAAATGTTTTACAGTATTTACCTGGGCGTGGCGCACTTGTAGGTGCACGTTTAACTGCGAGTGCAAAAATTGACGCGGTCTTATTTACAGGTTCGATACGCACAGCAAAAGCAATTGAAAAGGCAATTTTGCAACACTCTAAACCTATTGTTTTAATTGCTGAAACAGGTGGGCAAAATGCAATGATTGTCGATAGCTCAGCTTTAACCGAACAAGTGGTTATTGATGTTTTAGCCTCAGCATTTGATAGTGCAGGGCAGCGCTGTTCTGCATTACGTTTGCTGTGCCTTCAAGATGATATTGCTGATAAAACTATCCACATGTTAAAAGGCGCGATGCTTGAGTTAAAAATTGGTGATCCACGCTGTATCCAAACCGATATTGGTCCTGTGATTGATCTAAATGCTAAAAATAATTTACAAGCACATATTGATAAATATAATCAAGATGCAAATCAATATACAAATAAGGTTATGCAAATTGAGCTTGAGAGCAAATTATCTAAGCTGGGTAGTTTTATTGCGCCAACTTTAATTGAAATTGAAAATATAGATGAGCTAAAACAAGAGGTTTTTGGACCAATATTGCATATTATTCGTTTTAAAGCAGATAATATTCCGCAGTTAGTTACACAAATTAACGCGCTAGGTTTTGGCTTAACTCATGGTATTCACAGCCGTATTGATGAGACCATTGCGTATATATGTACACATATCCATGCAGGTAATATTTATGTTAATCGTAATATTGTCGGCGCAGTTGTTGGTGTACAGCCTTTTGGTGGATCTGGTAAATCAGGTACTGGGCCTAAAGCTGGAGGATTTTTATATTTACAGAGCTTAAGTTATGCACATATATGGTCTTTAGATGGGTGTGGGGTAAACAATAGCGTTATCGATACGAGCAGCTTAGTCAAAATCGCTCAAGATAGTCAAAAAGAAAATGCTAAAAAAGAGAGAATCATAAAGTTATTATGCGATATAATTTATTGTAATTTAATAGAATCTGCTGATAATATCTCTATAATAATTAAAGATATCAAAGTATGTCTTAACCGCGCCTTTAAAAATACTCCTTTAAATCAAGCATATGTCTTACAAGGTATTACAGGAGAAACTAATACAT
>BHEQ01000109.1 GCA_003864535.1 Gammaproteobacteria bacterium | reverse complement strand
CTCAGCAGTATTAACATATTTATTTTTATATACTACATCTTGAATATTAAATAATGACAACTTTAAGTCAACCAGTTAAAGAATTCTCACTCCTATCACAGGATTATTAGGCAGTGGCTTATCGACTTTTGCTGCTGCAATATTAATTCTATTTAATGGATCGATTGCAAGGATTAGTGGGATTATTGCAGGTCTATTGGTTGGGCGGTGCAATTAGTATAGGCTTGCTTGCATTTATGATTCAAAATACAATTACCGAGCGCAACGCGTATTAATAAGTGCGTCTACTAACATTGAGGTTAAATCTCGTACTTTTAAAATTATAATAAAACCATATGTATTTTCGATGATTTTGCTTGAGAACGCGCCAACTCTTTATATAGTTGGCTTGCGATTTTAAATTGTGCTCTATAAGAATAAAGAGCTTACAGATTCTTCTTGATGAATACGCGAGATAGTCTCTGCAATAAGATGGGCGATCCCAACTACTCTGAGTTTTGAGCAGTTTTTAGATGCTTCTTGTAAGGGAATAGTATCGGTAACTATCATCTCATCAAGGACTGAATTTGTGATATTTTCAATCGCTTTGCCAGATAAGATCGGATGGGTACAATACGCACGCACAGATTTAGCACCTTTAGCTTTCAGGGCTTTAGCTGCGGAACATAGTGTTCCTGCGGTATCAACCATATCATCTACAATAATACAGTGACGATCTTTAACATCACCAATAATATGCATAACTTCAGCCTGATTGTGTCCAGGACGACGTTTATCAATAATTGCTAAATCAGAATCATTAAGTTTTTTAGCTAAAGCACGTGCACGCAACACTCCACCAACATCAGGAGAGACAATCATAAAGTCTTCATTAAGTGATTGGATATCTTTTAAGATCACCGGTGTTGCGTAGATATTATCCACAGGAATTTCAAAAAAACCTTGAATCTGATCAGCATGTAGATCAATCGTTAGAACACGATTAAAACCAACGCTTGTGATCATATTTGCAACGACTTTAGCAGAAATTGGAACGCGTGCTGAGCGTGGGCGGCGATCTTGGCGTGAATAACCAAAATAAGGCACAACCGCAGTAATTCGCATTGCTGAAGCACGCCTTAACGCATCCGCCATAACTAAAAGTTCCATGATATTGTCATTAGTTGGGAAGCATGTGGGTTGCACCACAAATACGTCCATTCCACGAACATTAACATCAATAGACACATTAACCTCGCCATCGGAAAAACGTCCAACAGTGGCATTGCCCATATTAAGGTTTAGATAGCTTGCTACAGATTTTGCGAGTTCTGGGTTTGCATTTCCCGTAAATATCATCATATTACTATTACTCACGCGCAGAGTTACCTTTTAGTTTAGTAAAAATAGGGAATAGATTCGATGTGAAGATGCCATGCGTTTTTCTTAGGATTATGCTGTTTATTTTTTTCATAATAATTTTCATAATAACGTAGGTATTAGTTGGCAGGGCCACCAGGAATCGAACCTGGGATGACGGGATCAAAACCCGCTGCCTTACCGCTTGGCTATGGCCCTGTACAAAACAAGAGCCGTATTATAAGCCGATAGAATTTTTTGTCTAGTTATTTTATAAAAAATATTTAAAATATTACTTATATTTTAAATATTAAATTATATCAATTTGATTTATATAAATAATATCTATTTAATCCAGACCGCGTTCTATTATCTCAATCCCATTTACATTGGCAATAATTAGATGATCAGCACCGCGTTTTGCAAATAAACCATTAGCGACAATCCCTGCAATCCCATCTAGATATATTTCTAATTCAATTGGATTATGAATTTTCAAATCTAAAACATCAATAATCCAATTACTATTATCCGTAATTAAATTATCCCCATTGATAAGCGTCCTGATTCTAGCTGTACCGCCAATTTTGTGCATTTGCCTCATCACATATTGCGCTGCCATCGGAATTACTTCGAGCGGTAAGGCAAATTTGCCGAGCACCTCAACTTTTTTAGTTTGATCAATAATACATACAAAAGTTTTAGCATGTGCGCATACAATTTTCTCGCGCGTTAAAGCTGCCCCACCGCCTTTAATTAACTCAAGATTAGAGTTAGACTCATCCGCGCCATCGATATAAACTGAAAATTCATCAACATTATTCAGATCTAAAACTTCAAAACCATGCTTTTTCAATAAACTGGTACTGTAATTTGAGCTTGAAACACATGCCTTTATTTTTGATCTAATTTCGGGTAAGAGTTCAATTAAACAATTAACCGTAGAACCTGAACCGATGCCCAATATCTCGCCAGTTTTAACAAACTCTAAAGCTTGCTTAGCCGCTTGTATTTTAAGTTGATGCAGAGTATCTTGCGTTGTGCTCATTATTTTTCCTACCTTCCATTTTTAAATTTATTTACAAAATTTGCCTGCATAATGATACGCTAAGCATCGTTTTTTGTTGATTTTTGTTTATATTTTATTGATTTTTGATTCGCTTTCATACTCTATTTCATTAAGGCTTGTGATGCACAATTTAATTAAAGATATCTTAACATCAAAGGTTTATGATGTAGCAACAGTCACTCCACTTGATAAAATGCAACGCTTATCCAAGCGTTTAAATGTAAACATTTGGCTTAAGCGTGAAGATTTGCAACCTGTATTTTCTTTTAAACTCCGCGGTGCTTACAATGCGATTGCCCAGTTAGATGTTGCAAAACGCACCCTTGGTGTTGTTACCGCATCTGCAGGTAATCATGCCCAAGGGGTGGCTTTAAGTGGACAGAATTTAAATATTCCTGTGACGATTGTAATGCCAATTACCGCGCCCCAATTAAAAGTACAAGCCTGTGAAAGTCGTGGTGCTAAAGTTATTTTAACAGGAAACACCTTTGATGATGCCTGTGCTTATGCCAATAAATTATGTAAAGAACAAGGTTTAAGCTTTGTGCATCCTTTTGATAATTTAAATGTAATTGCAGGTCAAGGGACGATTGGCAAAGAGATTTATGAACAAAATGCACATATTGATGCGATTTTTATCCCAATTGGTGGCGGTGGACTTGCAGCTGGAATTGCAACTTATATTAAATTTATCGCACCAAATTGTAAGGTTATTGGCGTAGAGCCTGTTGATTCTGCAGCGATGTATGAGTCTATAAAAAAAGGTGAGCGCGTGGAGCTTGCCCAAGTTGGCGGATTTGCTGATGGCGTTGCGGTTAAATTAGTCGGCATGACAACATTTGAGCTGTGCCGTGAGCATCTTGATGAGATTATTTTAGTAAATACGGATGAGATTTGCGCCGCTTTAAAAGATATTTTTGATGATACGCGAGCAATTGCCGAACCTGCGGGCGCATTAGCTGTTGCTGGGGCTAAAAAATACTTAAAAAAATATCCAGAGCAAAATTTTAAGAATATTGCCACAATTTTAAGTGGGGCTAATATTAATTTTGATCGCCTCCGTTACGTGGCAGAACGTGCTGAAATTGGTGAGAAATCTGAAGCAATTTTTGCGATTAGTATTCCTGAAGAGATCGGCAGCTTTAGGCGTTTTCTAGATTATATTGGCAATCGCTCTATCACCGAATTTAATTATCGCTACACGAATGAAAGTTGCGCAACTATTTTTGTTGGTGTCCATTGTAATGATGGTGAATCTGAAAAAAACATAATTATGCATGCATTACAAGGTGCAAACTTTAAGGTATTAGATTTAACTGATAATGAAATCGCAAAATCACATATTCGCTATATGATTGGCGGTAAAACTACTCAAATAAAACATGAGCGCCTACTCTGCTTTAAGTTTCCTGAGCGTCCAAATGCGCTTAAACAATTCTTAGCGGCAATGCAATCCCATTGGAATATTACTTTATTTAATTACCGCAATCATGGTGCTGATTACGGGCGCGTGCTCATTGGCATGGAGATCGTGGATACTGAGCTTGATGAGCTTAACAAATTTATAAGTAAATTAGGGTATGATTGCACCGATGAGACAGATAATCCTGCATTTACATTATTTTTATGATTTGATTTGGTTTGATTTGATTTGAGTAACTACTCAGTAGAATTAGCATGTTTATTTTTACATGCAACATATTGAACAAATAGATTAAAGAAGCATCTCCCTAACGCAATTAAGTAAGGATTCCCCCTAAATCCCCCTTCGCAGGGGGACTTTTAGAGCTCCTCCCCTGCGAAGGGGAGGTTGGGAGGGGTTGCTTCTTTAGCTGCCCAGTAGTTACAGTTTTGATTTAGTTTTATTTAGGTTTCACGTATGAAAAATAAGGATATTTATGATTAATATTACCCCCGCCGCAGATTTACAAATTCAAAAAAACCTCAATGAAGCTCAAGCAAAAGCACTCCGCGTTAGTGTTAAGAAATCAGGCTGCTCTGGATATAAATATTTTCTAGATTTTGCCACAGAAATTTTAGATACGGATGAGATTATTAAAGATGGTGCGCTTATTGTAATTGCCAATAAAGAAATATTACCAATGCTTGAAAACATCACCCTTGACTATATTAATCAAGGATTAAACCGCAGCTTTAAGTTTAGTAACCCCAATGCGACCGCTGAATGCGGCTGTGGCGAGAGTTTTAGTTTCGCAAAGCCTCAATAGCTTCAGCTAAGCGCGTGACCGCGATAATTTGCATATCTCCCAAGCCGTGTTTAGGCACATTAGCTTTGGGAACTATCGCGCGTTTAAAGCCATGTTTAAATGCTTCATTAAGGCGATCCTCTCCATAAGGAACGGGGCGCACTTCACCCGCTAAGCCTACCTCGCCAAAGATAATAAGATCAGTAGGTAACGTAATGTCTTTAAAGCTTGAATAAACTGAAGCAAGTACGGCTAAATCAGAGGCTGTCTCACCAACTTTAACGCCACCAACGGCATTAACATACACATCTTGATCATTCATCGCAATCCCAACATGGCGATGCAAAACCGCAAGCAGCATAGTTAAACGATTTTGCTCCACTCCTAAAGTTACGCGTCTTGGGAAATTTCCAAAAGATTGATCAACCAAAGATTGAATTTCAATCAATAAAGGACGCGTGCCTTCACGTGTTACCATAATCACGCTCCCAGCCACAGGTTTATCATGACGCGATAAAAATATGGCGGACGGATTATTAATCTCTTTGAGCCCTTTTTCTGTCATCGCAAAGATGCCAATTTCATTAACCGCGCCAAAGCGGTTTTTATAAGCCCGCATGATTCTAAAGCGTGAGCCTGTCTCTCCTTCAAAATATAAAACGCTATCAACCATATGTTCTAATACGCGTGGACCTGCGATAGAGCCATCTTTAGTCACATGCCCAACTAAGAATACCGCGGTGTTAGTGCGTTTGGCAAAGCGCGTGAGTAATGCGGCACTTTCACGCACTTGGGAGACATTTCCAGGAGCTGAGGATAAATGCTCGGTAAATACAGTTTGGATTGAGTCGATAACCATAACATCAATCTTTAAAGGCTCGGCTATTTGTAATATTTTCTCAATTGAAGTCTCAGCAAGCAAATCAACCCTATCACCATTAAGCCCCAAACGCTCGGCGCGTAGAGCTATTTGGCTAGGTGACTCCTCACCTGTGACATAGAGAACTTTTTGCTGCAAACTTAAGTTGATCATAGTTTGCAATAAAATAGTTGATTTACCAATCCCAGGATCACCGCCAATTAGCACGACCGAGCCAATTACAAGCCCGCCCCCCAAAACTCGGTCAAGCTCAGAAAGCCCAGTTAAAAAACGCATATGCTCTTCTTTGCGAATATCAACAAGACGTTGCACTCCGCAAGCTCCAGCAGTTCCAGAATAACCTGCAAGTTTCGCACTCATTATCACTTCAGGGAGGATAGCGATCTCTTCAAGTGTATTCCAAGCCTCGCAATCAAGACACTGCCCTGCCCACTTTTGGGCAATGCTGCCACATTCGCGACACACATAATTTTTTTTGATCTTAGCCATTATATTTGCTTTTACCTTGATTTAACCTTTATTTTACCAAAAGCTATGATACTTGATCAGTGCAAATTATTTTTAATTTGATTTTTGATTTTTATTTTGATTATGCTTTAGCTAGCGCAAATGCAATTACTTGCTTAACCCCTGCATCTTTTAAGATTTGGGCGCAGGCAAATAAGGTTGATCCTGTTGTAAAAACATCATCAACTAACAAAACTGTATGTGGTATTTGGCTAATTTGTTTTAAATTCAACTTAAAAGCTCCGTTTAAATTTCTCTGGCGTTCAGATTTATTTAAGGTACTTTGTGGAATATAACCTATTTTTTTATGTAAAAACTCTAGATTAAGTTGATTCTTTGGATTCTTTAGATTACTAGGATTACTAGAATTCATAAGATTTCTAAGCTTGCTAAGTTTGTTAATATTCAATAGTTTAATCTGTGCCTGCGTGAATAAGCTCTGTGTTTGCATAAGCGCATACGTAATCTCTAAAGCTTGATTAAACCCTCGTCCAGCTAAACGGAAGCGATCAATCGGGATTGGAATCACCATAGAAATAGTGCCTAAATTATCAAACTTTAATACATTGGATAATAAATCTGCGGGAATTAGGATCGCAAGCACTGTGGCTGCAAGTGGCTTTTTATTAAATTTTAATTTTATAATAAGCTGCTTAATTGAGCCTTGATATTTAAAAGGGATGATTAAGCTATCAATACAAGGATCTGTGGATAAACACTTAACACAACATGAAATCTCGATAGGTAAGCGTATACCGCAATGTTTACACA
>BHEQ01000108.1 GCA_003864535.1 Gammaproteobacteria bacterium | reverse complement strand
CGCACGGGCTATTATCTAGATAAACTGGATACTTTCCTTGCTTTGATGCCGCTAATAAAGCGTTATTTAAGCGATTTTGCGCCCGCTCTCCTATCTGCTTTGCGCCGACAGAATCAAACGGTTGCCCACAGCATAAACTCGCCATCTCTTTTGGAAAAATTGCGTTAAAACCTGCTTTATCAAATAAGCGCAAGGTATGTTCAACAATCGACTCCTGCGTATTAATATGATCCCCAAGCACACGATTCACACAAGATACAAAATAAACAACTTGCTGTTTATCATCGTTATTTTTATCATTATCTTTATTATTATCCTTATTACCATGATTAATTTTATCCACAAGAGGCTGCCAATTTCTGGCAGACTTTGGCAAGCTCTCTGGGATAATTGGAATACTTTTAAATGCTTGATGGAGTTTATGCGTGATCTTATGTATATGTTTTGTGCCAATTATAGAGATAATTTTCAGACCCAAACGGGAAGAGGCGCAGGCGAGATGCATATTTTTTTCAGCCATAGATAATAAACGTGAGTTTTTAGAGCTTGCTTGTTTGATCTTTTTGATTAAACTACCCGTATTAATGCCAACAGGGCAACGCTGCGCACACATTCCTGTTGTTGCACAAGTATCAATTCCTTGATAAGGAAAATGTTTTTCATAATAGGCAAGCTCTTGAATTTGAACCTCTGTTTTTGCTAAAGCTCCTCTTAAATACTGGATCCTGCGCCAAATAACAATTCTTTGGCGTGGCGTTAAGGATAAACCATTGGATGGACAGGCAGGCTCACAAAAACCACATTCAATACAGGTATCAATTAAAGGATCGGCGGCGGGCATTGTTTTAATATTTTCAAGATGTAGGTTTTTATTCTTACTAATAATCACCTCTGGATTTAAAATCCTTTTAGGATCAAATAATTCTTTGATTTGGCACATAATATCATAAGCATCAAGCCCCCATTCGCGCTCGACAAATGGGGCAATATTGCGTCCCGTTCCGTGTTCACCTTTTAACGATCCTCCCAAATCAACCGCGACAAGCTGAGTTAGTGCTTCCATAAAAGCGCTATAACGTGCAATCTCTGCGCTTGAATCAATTAAGGGCGTGAGAATAAAATGCAAGTTGCCCTCAAGAGCATGTCCCATAATCATCCCTTCATGATAATGGTGATCCAAAAGAAGCTGCGTTAAGGCACGCACGCCCTCGGCTAAGCGCTCAACTGGAATGGCGACATCTTCAGTTAAAACATTAGTTCCCAAAGCTCTTGCCGCGCCAATAATGGGCAATAAACCTTTACGCACACTCCAATATAAATCACATAATTTGATATCGGTTGAGAACTTTGTGTGGGCATGATAATTATTTTGCGCTAAAATCTTATCTATCGCCTTGATATTAGCATCTAACAGATTGGCATCTTCAGCCCTTGTCTCAATTAACAAACAAGCAGCATCAGCCGCAATTGGTGCATAAAAGAAATCAGGCAAACCTGGTTTATGTGCGCCAACACAGATAATACTGCGTGCATCGAGCAATTCTACCGCATCCACTATTTTAACAGCAGAAGTATTAGCACCGCGCAATGCCGTTACCGCATGACAGCAATCTTCTAGACTTTCAAAGTAAACTAAAGCTGAGGCTTTATGCGGATAATCAGGAACAGTATTAAAAGTAATCTCGCTAATAAAACCAAGCGTTCCTTCTGATCCAATCATTAGATGAATTAAAATATCAATCGGATCACTAAAATCTAATAGGGCATTAATCCCATAACCTGTTGTATTTTTTAGGCGATATTTGTGTCTTATTTTCTCTTCTAGAATCTTATTTGATAGTATTTTATCTCTTAACTTACTAATATTAATTAAAAAATCATGATGAGTCTTGCGAAAACTGGCAATACTTTTAATATCACTCGTATCAAGAATTGCGCCATCAGCTAATATTACCCGCATAGAATCAAGGGTATGATAACTATTATCTTGAGTGCCGCAACACATACCGCTTGAGTTATTTGCGCTAATTCCACCAATTCTTGCGGTATTAATCGAAGCTGGATCTGGTCCTATTTTGCGTGCAAACGCGGCGAGCATCGCATTGGCATGTTGCCCAATTACCATAGGTTTTAGTTTAATTTGTGCACCAGAATTTAAAATCTGCGCAGCTAAAAAACCATCCCCAAGTAAGACTAAAACCGAATCACTCGATGTTTGCCCTGATAAAGATGTGCCCGATGCCCGAAAAGTGATCCCTATTTGATAAAGAGCGGCTAAGCGCATAATTAGCGCAACCTCATCTTCAGTATGCGCCCGCGCAACAATTTCAGGGATATAGCGATAAAAACTAGCATCTGTTCCATACGCTAAGCGCGTTAATGGATCCGTATAAATTTGTTTTAATGGCAACGCCGCGCATAAATCAGCATAAAACTGCTGATGGCTTGGTTTTAAAACGGTAGAGATTTGTAAATCACAGTTCATATCGTGCTTCATCAGGAAATCCTAAAAATAAAATATTGGTAACTACTCAGCAGCTAAAAAACAACCCATCCCAACCTTCACCTTTGCAAGCTGCACGCATCCATATACGCCATATCAGGTTTTAATATCCCAAAATCAGGTGGCTTATTTTCAGCAAAAACAAGTGATGAGCTCAATAATAAAACAAACAAATAACTGTTAAGTAAATAATTTTTAATATTCATAATGTAATTTACTTCCTTACGCTAGATTTAGGGGAACTTTTACTTAAAACTTCAGTTAGTACATCAGGATCAAAGGCATCAAGTGTTCTATATTTTAAGTTTTTGGGAAACGTCCAAGTATTTGCCTTGTCATCACCAGTTATTCTATCTAAAGAGCTTTGATAAAATTCAATTAAAAACCATTCTTTAAGGCTCGTATTGTATTTAAATGTCCATTTAGAGCTCCACATCTCCCGTGAACCACCTTGAAAACTTAAACTAAATTGTTGCGGCTTAATCTCTAAGCGATCTTGCTCATAAGGATCTCCCATAATGCCGCCACAGTTAGCACACAATACCGCCTTGTCATTGCGTGTAACAAGCAGCCATACATTATTAGCATCACGTTGGATAATTTTTAAAATTCGTTGCGTATCAGCGTTTTTATTATACGTGAGCGTCTCTTCTAAAATTAATAAGACCGCCTCGTTTTTAACACCTTCACCCAAATCTAATTTACGATATGTAATCGCTTTAGTATTAGGTTCTATAAAAGGTTTAAACTCATCAGGTACGCTCACTGCAACTGTTTCAGCAAAAGTTAACTGCCAGATGCACCCAATCCCACAAATCATCAATACTTTTAATATTTTCAATATTCTTAATATTTTCATGCTAATTCCTTTTAATAATAAATTATATATTTATAAATATCTCATTATTTCTACTCTTCAACGTAAGGTTTGCTCTGGATTGTCTCTTGCCACTTTGTCCCGATAAGTTTACGCGTGGTTATGGTAAGTATATTATTTTCATCAACAGCTTCACCAATATCTTCAACTAGTACAGCTTGATTATTAATCACATTAAACTTTTGGGTTTGATGATCACAACAACCAGACTTTGAGTAACTAATAAGTTGTTTATTTATAACTTGAAATAAACCTGATGAATCCTCAGTTAATTCAGATAATGATGAATTAAGGAGAAAATCATTAGTTGTAGGATCAAATAGATATACCGTATAAGAAGCACCACCATAACCACCCATATTTCCAGATCTAATCGCGATATCTTCTAGTCCATCAAAATTAAAATCATCCAAAACAAGCGTAAATCCAGCTGCTGATTCCTCACGAATTTTCAGATTTAATAATGGATTATAAACAAGAGATTCCATATTCACGTCGATATTATCTAGTTTAATTATTTTTGGCGGCGCGAGCTTATCTTTAGCTTGATAAGTAATATGACCATTGCTACTACATAAGTCACTGTCTTGCTTTAAATCTGTACAACTTTCAAGCACCAGATCAAGCGTATATTGCACCGAATATTCGCTTAAATTAAGCGTTGTTTTTGCAAAAGTTAACGGCGATACGCACCCAATCCCACAAATCATCAATACTTTTAATATTTTCAATATTTTCATAATACTAACTCCTTTTACAGCATGATATTAGCCGTATATATAATACTTTAATTAAGTTTTTTAATATCTAGAGTACATCTAATATCTAGGCAATTCAATTTTTAAATTTTACCGCTTAGATTATGCAGATATACCCTTTGTTTAAAATAACGTAGCAATAAATATAACCCAACTGCGGCAAGTAAATGTTTGAGTGCATGTCCTGCCATGTAACCATGGGTTAATTCAAAAATCTCTGCATCAAAATATTCACTTAGCTTTGCTAATCCATAACATAAAAACAGCCACCAATAACCTGAACGCATATTAAAACATGTATGCGCAAAAGTTAATAAAATCAGCAGGACTAGAATCGGTAGGAATTGGATTAAAATATAAAGACGTAGATCGCCTGCGCCATTTTGTTCACTAATATGCCAATAAACAACTGAAAATAGACCTAATACAGTTAATGGAATCAGCAAGATTTTAGCATAAGATGTTTTTAAAAATTCAGCTAATGTGATTGATAATAGAGACATAAAACCAAAGGTCATCGGCAGTCTATCCCAAACTAAGGTCGCATTTGTCGGTTGCCAGTGATAATAGCCTGAGCCAAAACTAACCGCCGCTACGGCTATAAAGAAAATATAATATGCATATTTTAACTCTTCTATTATTTTCAATTGTTTAAGCCAATGTAATTGAACTAAACCTAAAATACCAACCCATAAAAATGCTATATTACTCATCACATTCCAAAAATTTGGAATAAACCCAAAATGACGCTGATCACTAAAGTCATGATAATGAACATCTTGCGGTATTGGCGCAAGTTGAGTTATAAAAAAACAGCTTGTTAAAACTAATATAATCAAAATATAAGATATTGTTTTTGATTGTAATCTCATGGTGATTCTCCGTCCTTATTAATATGTTATTAAGATGTTATTAAGATATTATACACTTTCGCAAATTAGCTTTGCGCCGCATGAATTGATTACGCCGCTTTGCGGTAAACTCGCTTGAGTAAACTTTAGCTGCGAGCGTTAAAAAACCTTTATGCAAAGTATCTACACTCATATTTAGCGGCTCAAAGGTAATATCAAATAATGTTCTTTTTTCCCAACTATCTAAGGGCATTAATAAGCGATTATCTTGCTTTAAACGTTCAAATAACGGCGTGCCTGGAAAAGGAGTTAATATAGTTAATTGAATTTCATAGAGCTTACTTTCTTGAATAAATTGCCATAAACGCTCAAATGTTTCTGGTGTATGGCTATCAAGCCCTATTACAAAGCATCCATTGACCGTAATCCCTTGATCTTGGATGCGGGAGATCGCCTCTAAGTAATGCGGACGCTGCTTCGCTTTCCAATCCATTTTTAATTCCATCCCACTCGTGCCTATATCTGGATCTTCAAATCCAATCAATACTTGTGCACAACCTGCTTGTGCCATCTTTTTTAAAAGAAGTGGATCATTGGCTACAGAAATATCCGTCTCAGTAAACCAGCGTACATTCTCGCCGATTAAAGCATCCATTAATTCATGGCTATGTTTTTGATGAACAAAAGTATTATCATCTGCAAATTCAATAAAAGGGCGTGCCCATAATTGCTTAATCTTATGAATTTCCGCCATAATTTTATCAACAGGCTTAGTCCGATACCTAGGTTGGAGGCGAATAGATGAGGCGCAAAACTCACAGTGCCAAGGACAACCGCGGCTAGTTTGAACGGTTAAACGATTGTAACGTTTAATATCTAAGAGCTCAAAACGCGGCATTGGCGCTTGGGCTAAATCATAAGGGCGCGGATCGTGATAACGTGGCTTTAAGCAGCCTTGTTCTAGATCATCTAATACTTGCCCCCACACAGATTCAGCCTCACCAACAACGATAGCATCTGCATGATGCGCCGCCTCATCTGGACATAAAGCAACATGTAAGCCACCTAAAATAACGCGCGTTCCTAAGGCTCGATAGCGATCTGCGAGGTGGTATGCATCTTTTATCATCGCGGTAAAGCTTGAGATTGCGACAACATCAAAAGGGCCTGGCAATATTTCTGGTAATTGCGGCATATCAATATATTCCATGTGATGATGCTCAGGGGTTAGACCTGCGAGTGTTAATAAACCTAAGCTTGGTAAAGAGGCAATTACCTTACTTCTTTCAACAAAGCCCGGTAAATTTAAACCAATATCTTGAAGCTCTTTATCAACAACACGCACGCCACTTAGCGCAATAAATCCTATTTTCATAAAAATATCCTCTAATAAAGTCCGATAACCGTTAAAATAACTGCGAGCATCGTTGATCCTGCAGGAATAAAAAATAGATGCCTAAATGGTTTTTTCCAAGCAGTTAAAAAACAAACAAGCGACATACTAAATGCGCTTAGAAACAAAATAGATGCATAATCAATCCATATATTATTTATATTATTAACACTTTGAGCAAAGAGAATATTTAATATGCCTATCCCAAAAAAAGCAATATGTCCTAAGCGTAATAAACGCCGTGCAAAAGAGCTATAACCTCCTAACCAATCTTTTTTATGAAACTGCAAGCCAATAAGAGCGCCAGATCCGGCGCCTGCAATAAAACTCAACCAACCTGCCATTAAATTAACTGTATACATTTTAAATCTCCTATTTCATTTGAATAAACTCTAATTAAGCGATGTTTTTTTAGATATTAGCATTATTTAAAACACTGTTCAATTA
>BHEQ01000107.1 GCA_003864535.1 Gammaproteobacteria bacterium | reverse complement strand
TATCATAAGGGGGCTTCTATAAATTAGATTTTTCAAGGCTTGCGATTTTGTTAAAAGCGCAGTTTACATATGTAAATGAGCATTTTAACAAGATCGTATAACGCAGAAAAAGCAATTTATAGATGTGCCCATAATTAAGATTTTTTAACATATAAATAAAAAGATTACATTAATTTAAATTTAATCTTTGTATCCTGCATTATTCATTATCTCAATAGCCTTATCTTGATAAATCCATGCATTAGATAGATTTAAAGAATTTTGTTTAAACTCTCCTAAAATACTAACTTTAGGATTAGCCGCAATTGCTGGATTAATAGAATATTCAAAACTGGATTTAGCTAGAATTTCCTGACCTGTATTACTACTTAACCAATCTAAAAACAAACGTGCCGCATCCACATTCTTTGCATTTTTAAGGATACCTGCGCCTAATACATTAACATGAGTGCCATTTGTAGCTTGATTTGCCCAGAATAATTTAACAGGGAAATCAGGATTTTTTTCTAAAATACGATTGTAATAATAGTGATTAGTAATCCCAATATCACATTGACCTGTGGCAATTGCCTCAAGCAAAGCGGTATCATTTGGAAAGATGCCTTTTTCAGGAGTATCCGCTAAATTTGCAACCCAGCCTTTAAGCATAGTTTGCGTGTGTTCTTCACCAATATCGGCAATATGCGTTGCAATTAATGATTTATTATAGATCGACTTTGGACTTCTTAAACAAAGCTTGCCCTTCCAAGATATATCTGCGAGTGCTGCGTAAGATGAAAGCTCTTCAGGCTTAACTGTTTTTGGATTATAAAAAATAGTGCGAGCACGAATGCTTAAGCCAAACCAAAGATTAGCAGGATCACGCAGAGCAGAAGGTATATTTTGGGTAAGAGCTTTAGAATCATAAGCTTGAAATAATCCCAACTGTGCAATTTGTGCTAAATTACCTGCATCAACAACTAATGCAATATCCGCGATATTATTATCTGACTGTAAATTTGCAAGAAGATCCGCATATTTTTCAGTGGTAACTTTGATATTTACCCCTGTTTTTTTATGATACGCGGTAATTATTGGTTCAAGTGATTGAAATGATCTGCTTGTGTATAGTTGGACTTCTTGAGCCAAGCTTAAAGAAGTGATTAGGTTTAGGCTTATCAAGCTAATAAGTAGATAATTTTTCATAGCGCATCCTTTATTAATTATAGTGGTTTAGAGCTTTAGCAAAGAAAAGCGTACTTTCTTTACTGATGCGAGTTTATGCTAAATGATATCTACTATCAACATTCATTTATAATAATCCTATTCTTTGCCACAAATTAAATTAGGGTACTTCTATAAATATTATCACCTGCGCTTGCACTGTTCAAAATTAACCTTTTACACAAATAACTTGTTTTAATGTATGCACAACTTCAACAAGATCGCGCTGCGCATACATCACTGCATCAATATCCTTATAAGCCATTGGAATCTCATCAATTACCGTAGCATCTTTACGACATTCTACACCTTGAGTTGCTGCAATGTGATCTTCTACGGTGAATCTTTTCTTAGCTTCAGTGCGGCTCATCACCCGCCCAGCACCGTGACTACAAGAGCAAAAGCTTTCTTCATTACCAAGACCGCGAACAATAAAGCTTTTAGCACCCATTGATCCTGGAATAATTCCCATTTTATTTTTATGTGCAGCAACAGCACCTTTACGCGTTAGCCAAACTGTCTCACCAAAATGCGTCTCTTGTTGGACATAGTTATGATGGCAATTAATTGCCTCTAATAAAGCGGTAAAAGGTTTAGAAATTTCTGTTTGTAATGCTTTTAAAGTACGATTCATCATGACATCACGATTACATTGTGCAAAATCTTGCGCCCAAGATACAGCTTCAACATAATCAGCAAAATGTTTTGTGCCTTCACTTAAATAGGCTAAATCTAAATCAGGCAGATTGATATGATGAATACGCATATCTTCACGTGCGCGCTCAATAAAGTAAGTTCCAATAGCATTGCCCACACCACGCGATCCTGAATGGAGCATCACCCAAACACGATTAGTCTCATCTAAACAAATTTCAATAAAGTGATTGCCTGTTCCAAGAGTTCCTAAATGTGTGTAATTATTTGTTTTCTCTAATCGTGGATGTTTATCACAAAGTGATTTAAATCGCGTCTCTAATGCTAGCCATGCTATATCTACTTCAGGTGGTGGTGTTTGCCATGCACCCTTATCACGTTTAGAGCGATTATTGCTGCGACCATGTGGGACAGCTTGTTCGATTGCGCTACGAATTGAGGCTAGGTTATCAGGAAGATCATGCGCCATTAAACTGGTACACGCAGCAATCATTCCACAACCAATGTCCACACCAACGGCAGCAGGAATAATGGCACCTTTAGTTGGAATAACGCTGCCTATGGTTGATCCTTTGCCGATATGAACATCAGGCATGACCGCAATATGGCGATAAATAAAAGGCAGGCTTGCTGCTTGTAATAATTGTTTTTTTGCACCCTCTTCAACAGGAACCCCAATTGTCCACATTTTTACAGGGCTACTTTGATCTGTTTTTAATACATCAAAGTTGCGATTGGCATTTATATTGCTTGTTAGTGTTTCATTTGGATTGGTAGACATTTTGTTTTTCCTGTTGGGGCATATATTTAATAAGATGCTATATTATATGATAATTATTTAATCCACATATTACTTACAAAATATTAGCCGTATACTGCTTTTATATGAAGAGGTGCTGCATGTAACGTATTATTTATAAATGATTAAGCTAGATTATCAATCGGTAAATCATCTGGCTTTACGCGTGAGTGCAATTTATTTGCATCAAACCAGATTCCGCAGGCATAATATTTGGGGGAAATTGGATGTATACTCAGTCTTGAAATGCAAATATTAGAAATGCAAAGGTGTTCTTATGGATGTGAGTTATCGACAATTAAAAGCCTTTATTGCGCTTATTGAGACTAAAAGTTTTACCTTAGCTGCAAACAGAAATTGCGTCACCCAATCTGCTCTCAGTCAAGCACTTAAGAAATTAGAAGAACAATTTGGTGTTGCTCTGATTGAAAAACATGGGCGTAGTTTTATCGCAACAAAATCTGGTATTCATTTGTATGAAGATGCGCTGTATATTACCCATCGTTTAGAGAGAATTAAGCAAGATTATCAGGCAGGTATGTATCCATCTTTGCGCGTGAGTGCTATCTATACAATGGCTTCAAGCTTGATTCCTAAAGCATTACAAGCGCTACTTATTAACTTACCAAACTTACAATTTAAATTGTATGAATATCGAATTGATGATATTGAAAAAGCAGTTAAAAATGGATCTACAGATATTGGGATTAGCACACGCCCACATGATAGAGAATTAATATTTGAGCCTTTATTTGCTGATTATTTATGTTTTGTATGCCATCAATCGCATAAACTTGCACAAGTAGCATCTGTTTCAATTAAAGATATTGCGGATGATGTTAATATTGGGGTCTCTCCCAATAATAGTTTGCGCCATTTAGCAGATCTAGCTTTTGAGAAATATGGCTTGCAGCATGATCCTGAAATGAATATATCCCACACAGCGACTATTATTGGCATGGTTGAAAATAAAATTGGAACAGCTATTTTATCCTCAACCATTGGATATATTGACCAATCCTCTAGAATTTGTTTTATTCCTATAACGCCCAAGATTTATAGGGAAATTGGCGTGTTAACGCATCCTGAAAATAGAAATACAGTCACAAGAGAATTTACACGTAACTTGTATGAAAAACTAAATTCATGGTCACCTATTTTAGAAGGATTCGCTTTTTTAAAGGGCACTTATTCCAGATCCTAAAGGGAATCCAAGCTGATAATATATTAAAAACAAAACAGTCCATGAAAATAATAAAGAAATTAGATAAGGAAGCATCATTGTCATTAACGTACCAAATTTAATATTAGGTTGATATTTAACCATTAATGCTAAAATCATCGGAATATAGGGGTTAGTTGGCGCAATAATATTGGTGGTTGAATCGCCAATTCGATACGCCATTTGGATTACTTCGGGAGAAATATCCAAAAGCATAAATAACGGAATAAAAATAGGAGCCATAATCGCCCATTGAGCTGAGCCGCTATATACAATGAGATTAAGAATACCTGTTAGAAAAATAAAGATGATAAGCATTAAAATGGTTGGTAAAGATAAACTAGTTAGCCATTGGGCACTTTCTACAGCTATATAAATTGCTAAGTTAGACCATTTAAACCATTCAATAAATTGTGCAATAACAAATACTAGTACAATATAATTACCTACGGTTCGGAGTGATTTTGCTATCAATAAGGGCACATCATCAGGCTTGGTAATTACTTTATCACACACACCAAAGACAATGGCGCAGGCAATAAAAAACATCATAATAATAGGAATAATGCCTTTTAAAAAATGCGAATGGCTTAAGTCACCAGTGCTATTTTTAAGTGGTGAGCTTGCTGGAAGAACTAATAGCAAAATCAAACCAATATAAAGAATAGCCGTGATTGATGTCCATTTAAGCGCTGTTTTTTGTTGCAAGCTAACCTGATATTGCCGCTTATTATCATTGAGATTGGCATCAGAATTGATTAGATCTTTTAAAGGATATCTCCGCAAAAACCGAGGCTCAACTAAATAATCAGTAACAAGTGTGCCCACAATCACCAAAAGAGGAACTGAAACCAACATAAAATACCAATTTGCGGTAGGACTAATCGTCATTGCTTTAACAACGCTTGTAGCCTCGCTCGTAATCCCTGATAATAAAACATCTGTTCCTGCAATAAAAATATTAGCGGTAAAACCTGCTGCAACCGCTACAAACCCAGCTGCAATACCGACAACAGGATGTCGATGCGTAGCTGCAAAAATAATCCCAGCTAGTGGTGGGATTATTATAAATGCCGCATCTGAAGCTAGATTCCCAATAATACCAACGAAGAAAATAGACGCTGTGACAAAACGTTTGGGTGCGTTTAATAAAGCTGCCTTAATTGCAGCATCAGCAAGACCGCTTTCTTGTAATAATCCAACAGCTAGCATCATGCACAAAACTAAGCCTAATGGTTTAAATCCTATAAAATTATTAACTGCTGACTCTAAAATATAGATTAAGCCTTGAGATGATAATAAATTTTTAACTAAGACTTCTTGACCAGAAGAGGGGTGTAAGACACTGTTTCCAGATAATAAAGCTGAGAATAATAAGACTCCAATACATAAATAAATAAATATATAAAAAGGATGCGGTAATTTATCTCCTAAGTGTTCAAGTGTGTCCATAAATCTATGTTGCTTTACTTTTTGCATAATAATCTCCTTTGGTACTCATTTTAATTATTAATTATTATTATTTAACATTCCTTTTTAGAGATTGTTAAGACTAGGTTTACAAAATAAGCAGCTCCAATTGGAATGATCGCATCATTAAAATCATATTTAGGATTATGTAATCCAATTAATTGATTATCTTTCTTATCATTACCAATAAGAACAAAGCAACCTTTGACCTTTTCTAAGTAAAAAGCAAAGTCTTCACTTCCCATTAGCGCAGGATAGTTTGGATAAATAGACTCTGAATCAACAACTTGTCTGGCAGCTAAATAAGCTAACTGAGTACACTCAGGGTCATTTACCGTGGGTGGATGCGAGACTGGACCTAAACTAAATTCCGCCCTCATTCCAAATGCACGGGCGGTATGTTCTGTAATTGTTTGCATTTGCTTGATAAGATGCTCGCGAACGGTTACAGAATGTGTTCTAAACGTACCATTCATATGTGCTGTAGGTGCGATCACATTGGTTGTATTACCCCCATGAATCTGCGTAATTGAAATTACAGCAGGCATTAATGGATCTAGAGATCTGCTGATAATAGATTGAAATCCTTGGTAAATATGAGTTGCGACTAATAATGGATCTTGCGTTGTGTGCGGCATGCCTGCATGACCACCTTTACCATAAATAGTGATAAATAAGCGATCTGAACTTGCCATGATAACTCCAGGCTTAAAGCCGAAATGCCCTTCTGCTAAGCCTGGCATATTATGTAACCCAAAACAATAATCTAAAGGAAAATCTTGTAAAAATCCCTCTTCAATCAATGTTTTTGCGCCGCCCAATCCTTCTTCTGCTGGTTGAAAAATCAATACGATTGTTCCGCTAAAATCTTCACGGTGCAAACATAGATATTTGGCGGTCATTAATAAAATAGTGGTATGCCCATCATGCCCACAAGCATGCATTTTTTCGTGGTGTAAAGAGCGGTGTTCAAAATTGTTCTCCTCATGAATGGGCAATGCGTCCATATCTGCACGTAGACCCAGCATAAATGGCTTGGATTTGATTGAGTTTTGTGCAAGCACACCGCGTCCATGAATCACCCCAATTACCGCGGTTTTAGCATAATGTGTCACCAGTTTATCGGCACCATATTCAGTTAGTTTTTTAATCACCAATTCGCGTGTTAAGAATTCCTCAAAACCAATTTCTGGATTTGCATGTAACTTCTTTCTAATTATGCAAGCTTCTTGTTGCCAAGCTGAAATTGTTTTTAATATTGGCATAGCACTCTCATTAATCATATCATCCTCATTAATATAGTTGATTACAAGGCTTACCCTATCAAAAAAAACAAATTAGTTTCTCTTGTTTTTCTTATAAATATATTAGAAATTCTAATTAGCCACTGCTGTTTAATTAAATTAAAGTAAGCTTTAGAAAATTTTAAGCTTTCTAAAAAATAAAGTTCACGTATAATCAAAAAGTTTAAAAATATATGATTTATTTTATG
>BHEQ01000106.1 GCA_003864535.1 Gammaproteobacteria bacterium | reverse complement strand
GCTTAGTTATTTTGAATATGCAACTCTTGCAGCTTTACAATATTTCAAGGATCAAGCTTGCGCTGTGATTGTTTTAGAAGTAGGACTTGGCGGACGTTTTGATGCCACCAATATTATCGATGCAGATATTGCGGTAATCACCCCTGTTGATTTAGATCATATGGCATATTTAGGGGCAGACCGAGAAAGTATCGCGCGTGAAAAAGCTGGGATTTTCAGAGAAAATCAAATTGTTATTCTGAGTGAAGCATCTCCTGCCAACTCATTATTGAGCCATGCTCTTGATTTAAATGCAAATATCATCAGGCGTGATCTAGATTTCTTTATTGATTCCACTCAAGAAAAATCAACATCAACATCAACATCAACATCAACATCAGGATCAACATCAATATCATCATCAGAATTATCATCAATATCAGGAAAATCAGGCACAACATGGAGCTTTAAAGATAAAAATCACCGCTTCACCAATCTTGCCGCGCCTGTTTTAGTTGGGGCGCATCAATATGATAATGCTGCTTGTGCTCTCGCTACAGTTTTAGCATCCCCTTTTAAAGAGCAGCTCAAAGATGAACATATTCGCGCAGGTTTAGCTAATGTTCAAATCAAAGGGCGTTTGGATATTTATCCACAAACGATCCTTTTAGAAAACGGACAGCATAAAAATATAACTTGGGTTTTTGATGTTACTCATAATCCTCATGGTGCTAAAACATTGGCAAAATGGCTGCAAACACAAAACTTTAAGAGCGTAACAGTTGTGCTGGCAATGCTTAAAGATAAAGATGCACGCGGATTAGTTAGCATTCTTTTACCTTTTGTTGATCATTGGTATTATGCAGGGCTTGAGGGCGAACGCGGGCAATCAGCGCAAGAATTACATGCTCAAATAAATCAAGCAAGCACAGAATCTGTTAAAATAACTACTCAAATGTGTTTTTCAAGCGTCAGTGCAGCTTGTAATAATATTAATATGGTTGATAATGATGTAACTTTAATCTTAGGCTCACACCATACAGTTGCTGAAGCATTAACATGGTATAGGGAAAAAAATGAACACTCGTAATCAAGCTGTTGCAAAAAATAATGTGCTGTCGAATAATAATCACATGAAAGGTTCAATTAAGGTTAAAACGCAACGATGGGTTGGGCTAGTTTTTTTCTTACTACTGGCATTTTTATTTGTGCCGTATCTAATTAAAAGTAAGCCGCCAGAAATACCGATAATTAGTGCAGACCCAATCTCACCAAATATAGATGCACCGATTATCGTGATTAATGTTGATCAAGAAGGTAATATCCAAGATTCAAGTACGAATGGATTAGCTGCGGATAATATTGTTGATAATGCTGCGAGTAAAGATGTAAATAATCCAGAGCTAGTTAATTCAAATCTACCTGTACTTAATTTGACTCTTGATGAGACAATTACCCCCACAATCCCAAACCCAAATGTGCCCAAACCTATAAATAAAGATGCAGTTCCTGCTAATGTGGCTGTTATTCCTCCAAAAGTAGAGCCTTTCCCTAAACTAAAGTTAATCTCAAAAGAGCAGGTTACGCCTGCTCAGGTGAAACCTGTTGTGGTGAAGCCTGTTCAGGTGAAACCTGTGCAAACGAAGCCAGTTAGTACAAATATAGGCAAGAGTTATTTTGTGCAAGTTGGTGTTTTTAGCAAGCAAGCTAATGCAAATGAAGTCCTCCAAAAACTAAAAAAGGCAGCCTATCCTGCTCTTATTGAAAAAAGTGGCGCTCAATTAAAGGTTCGCGTTGGTCCATTTACCTCTGAAGCTGCCGCAAAAAGTACGCAAGCACGGCTAAATAGTGCAGGACATACAACCTCATTAATTAGACCTTGAGTATAATTAGCGCAAGTATTAAATATTATGGCGCATCTATCAATAGTAACTTTCAGAATATCAAAATATTGACTATGCTACCCCTCCTAAATCCCCCCTTAGCAAGGGGGACCTTTAAAGTTCCTCCCCTGTTAAGGAGAGGCTGGAAGGGGTTAATTAAATAATGAGTATTAAATTAAGGACATTAAATTATGGGTAGCTTAGATATTATTATTCTAACTATTGTTGGATTATCAACAGTTATCGCCTTTTTTAGAGGTATGGTTACTGAGTTTATATCGCTATTTATTTGGACGAGTGCTTTTTACATCTCGGCACAATATGCGCCAGAAATATCAGAAATGCTTAAGCATCAACTCGATGATCCATTTAGATCGCTGCTAGCTTTTGGGCTAACTTTTTTAGCCGTATTATTTGCAGGGGGCTGCCTTAATATAGCTATTACATTATTATTGCGCTTTTTGAAAATATCTTTTTTAGATCGCTTCTTAGGCTTAATATTTGGGTTTTTACGTGGAATGGTGATTGTTGGGCTTGCGACATTAATTATTATGAAAACACCGTTAGGTGATAAGGATTTTAGCCGTAAAATTAGTAATGATGCGAAAACATGGGTAGCTGGTGGTGGCTTTAAAGCACGGATTGCGCCACTTGTTGTTGATCTGTTAACTGGTGAGTCTAAATTCTCACCGTATGTAGTTGAGACCTCAAAGCTGCTTGCAAGTTTTATTCCAAAATCATTCTTAGAGAGTATGGATAGCAAAGGTTTGCTTGAGTCGTTACAATCTCCTAATTTAATGGATGTTTTGCCAAAAATAGTGCCATAATCTAAAACATCAAAACAACCAAATATTTCTGAATCTGGACTTATCGATCGATAAAAAGAATAATCCAGAATAATTAGCGAAAGAGTTAAGATAGCATTTAGGTTTAGCTTTTAAGTTTAGATACTCCCAAAGTTTATTAAATTTTATATTGAGAGATATTATTAATGTGTGGAATTTTAGGAATAGTTTCAAATAGAGCGGTTAATCAAGATTTATTTGATGGCTTGAACTTACTTCAGCACCGCGGTCAAGATGCTGCAGGGATTGTCACCATGCAAAATGGACAGTTCTTTTTAAGAAAAGATAATGGCTTGGTAAGTGATGTTATCCGCACACGCCATATGCGACGCTTGCAAGGCAATATTGGTATAGGACATGTGCGTTACCCAACCGCAGGCTCAGCAAGCTGCGCTGAAGCCCAGCCTTTTTATGTTAATTTTCCATTTGGCTTAACGCTTGCACATAATGGTAATATAACTAACGCTGATCTTTTAAAGCAAGAGCTTATTAATCAAAACTCTAGGCATTTAAATACTTTATCAGATTCAGAAATACTCTTAAATGTATTTGCAGATGAGCTTTACAAGCAAACTCAAGTTTTAAAACAAGCAATCTCACCGATGCTTATTTTTGCGGCAATCAAAGGCTTGCATCAACGTGTTAAAGGCGCTTACGCTGTGGTTGCATTAATTGCAGGCCATGGACTTGTTGCCTTTCGTGATCCAAATGCTATTCGCCCAATTTGCTTTGGGACGCGTAAAAATGCTGAACATACAGATTATATGATCGCATCTGAATCAATCGCGCTAGATGGCACAGGTTTTGAATTAGCCCGAGATTTAGCACCAGGCGAGGGTATTTTTATCAGTGAAGAGGGCGAGTTTTATTCAGCATTATGTGCCGATAAAACAAGTTACAGCCCGTGCATGTTTGAATTTGTGTATTTTGCGCGCCCAGATTCTGTCATGGATGGAATCTCAATTCATAAAGCGCGTCAGGTTATGGGACGCGCACTTGCTAAAAACCTTGAAACTAATTGGAAAGATCATGATATTGATGTGATTATTCCGATTCCAGATACATCAAGAACCAGTGCATGGGTCATGGCGGGTGCGCTTAATATTGAATTTAGTGAAGGGCTGGTGCGCAATCGCTATATTGCGCGTACCTTTATTATGCCAGGACAAAGTACGCGCAAGAAATCCGTGCGCCAAAAACTTAATCCAATCAAAGAAGAGTTTGCAGGCAAAAATGTGCTCCTTGTCGATGATTCAATCGTGCGTGGCACAACGAGTGAAGAGATTGTACGGATGGCACGCGAGGCTGGAGCGAATAAAGTATATATGGCATCCGCAGCTCCTGCAGTGCGGTTTCCTAATGTTTATGGTATAGATATGTCGAATCAGGCTGATTTTATCGCGCATGAGCGTACAACTGAGCAAGTTGCTATCGCAATTGGCTCTGAAAGATTAATCTATCAATCTTTAGCTGACTTAACTACATGTGTTCATGCGTTAAATCCTGCTTTTTCAGGCTTTGATAATTCTTGTTTTGATGGGGTTTATATCACGGGTGATATTGATGCGGATGCAATTAAGCGCTTAGCTCAAACTAGAGCACTCCATGCAGATCAAAAAAATGATGATTCTCAATTAGATTTGCATAATGATCAGTAAGTTGTTGATCGGTAGCTATTGATATGTAACATATTGATCAATAAGTTAATTCAGTAAATTATTTTACTTAAATATTAAAGGAGGCATGATGCCAAAAGCTAATGATCTTTACAATGTATCTGCTGAAGAGTTAGATAAATTTAATCAAGATGATACAGATTGGTGGGATTTAGAGGGCAGCCTTAAGACCTTGCACCATATTAATCCTGTACGGCTTGATTTTATCCTGCGCCATGTTAATTTAGCCGAGCTTAATGTTCTAGATGTTGGCTGTGGTGGCGGTATTTTAACGGAGGCACTCGCTAAGCGCAATGCGCAGGTTACGGGTTTAGATATGGCTGAAAATGCAATATCTATCGCGACAAAGCATGCTTTAAACTTGGATATATCCATTGATTACAAATGCCAATCAGTGCAAGCATTAGCGCAAGAAGCTCCCGCGACATTTGACGTTGTGACTTGTATGGAGATGCTAGAGCATGTCCCTGATCCATATGCAATTATACAAGCTTGTTATGACTTACTTAAGCCTAATGGTTATTTATTTTTATCAACCCTTAACCGTACTTTAAAAGCGCGTGCTTTAGCTGTTTTTGCAGCGGAGAACATATTTAAGATTATACCTAAGGCAACTCATGATTTTAATAAGTTTATCAAGCCCTCAGAACTTGCAGAGCATTGTGAAATGGCAGGCTTCAAAGTATGTGATCTTGCAGGGATTAGCTATAACCCATTTACGCAGATAGCCCATCTTGATCAAAATGTTGATATGAATTATTTAATGTTAGCGCAAAAGATAGTTTAAACTAAAAATAAAACCTCAGGAAATAATATAATTGCTTGAGGTTTTGCCTTTAATCTTAATTTACTCGTAGTGACCCTAGAATCAGTTTTATTTTTCTCCTGCTTTAGCGCCACTTTTTTTCCAAAAAAACCAGCCCAAGAATATAGGAATTATCATCATAATAATCATTCCTACTGCACTCATTATTAAAACATAGTCATTAAATGATGACAGCATGATAAGCTCCTTTAGCAATATATTAAAAATTAATACTGTTCATAGAACCACAATAACGCTTTATTAAAATTGATTAATATCAAATATTCAAAGTTTAATAAATAATGTTTAATAAATCACGAGATAAGATTATGATTACATCTCACATCTAAACGAGTTGATTTATCCAGATTTACCCATATTTATTTAGGGTTATATTCTTAACAAATAAAGGAGTTTATGCTTATGATGGAAATGTCTGAAGAGGCGATGCCTATCTATAAAACGATACGTAAATATGCGGTTAATTATTTTAAAACTCAAGATAGTGAATATCATGGCCCAATTTTACTTTTTAAAGAAACTGTTTTTGAGGCTGATTTATTCCCAAAAGATCCAGCAGACCTTAATGAAAGCCACTTTAGGCAATGGCTAGATTTAGGCCCTGAGCTGATTTTACTTGGTTGTGGTGATAAACAGTTTTTTTTAAGCCCGCCGCAGCAGCATTTCTTTATCCAAAATAAAACCCCAATTGATACAATGAGCACACCAGCAGCTTGTAGGACTTTTAATATTTTAATGAGTGAAGAGCGTCTTGCAATGGCGGTTTTATACCCTATCTTACTTAATAACTAACAAAATCTAAAAGGATTTTTATGAACACTCCAACTATAACTACCCCAGAACAACTAAATCAGTACCTACCTGATATTAATTTCACAGATTCAGCTGCGCTCAAAGTTAAAGCTTTGATTGATGAAGAGCAAAATCCTGCATTAATGCTCCGCGTGTTTATTCAAGGTGGCGGTTGCTCAGGCTTTCAATATGGATTTACCTTTGAAGAAGAACTCGGCGAAGATGATACTATTGTTGAAAATCAAGGTGTTAAATTGATAATCGACCCATTAAGTTTTCAATACTTAACAGGTGCAGAAATAGATTACACCAGCAACCTGCAAGGTGAGCAGTTTGTGATCCGTAATCCAAGTGCTAAAACAACCTGTGGCTGCGGTAATTCTTTTAGTGCTTAAAATGTTTAAGAGCTGTAACAGCTCAACGGATCGATCAAGCCTGTTGGATTAGGCACATAGGCATAATTATTATGTCCGCCAGCTAAGCCAATTGGATCATAATAACGGAAGCGATTATAAAACAATCCGCTTTATGATCTCTAATTTCTGCAATGGTGTTGCCATTCCAAAGATATTGAATGCATATATTTTGCTGATCGCAGCGTTTTTGGGTGCGTCGTCCGTGTAAGCTTAGTAGGATCAATTTTTGTAGAATTTGATGCTAAATTAGGTATTGCACAAACCTAATTTAGTTTAATCTTATCTTTCCAATAGTTAGATAATATTTCATATTTTATTCCATTAAGAGGAAGAAAGTAATATTGATCAAAGTCTTTTAACAACTTTAACCAAGATTGTTCTATGTCAGTATCTTCAGTAAATTCTGGATAATACCCAGTTTTTGTAATATTCTCCCATGCTATTAATTTTATAT
>BHEQ01000105.1 GCA_003864535.1 Gammaproteobacteria bacterium | reverse complement strand
GGGCAGAGAATATTGTTAAAGAACAGTATAAACTATCGCACACTCCTGTTTTAATTGTGAATGGTCAATATATGGTTGATTCTGCAACAGCAGGCGGTTATGACAAGACTAAATCACCTTATGAAAATATTCTTTTTGTAGCAGAAACATTAGCTAAGAAAATTGCAGATGAAAAAAAGTAATAGTGCTCTTATAAATAAAAATCTAATTTATAGAAACCCCTAAAAAAGTCGCACCTCAACCCTAAATGCCTTAAGTTAAGGATTTAAGAACCCCTCCCAACCTCCCCTTCGCAGGGGAGGAGCTCTAAAAGTCCCCTTGCGAAGTGGTATTTAGGGGGGAAGCTCAGTAAGCCCTTAGCCTAACGGCGTTGATGGCGTTTGGGGTTAGTTAGGGAGAGGCTTATTTAATCTTTATACATAAAACTGGTTTTATCAAAAATGGAAATGAAATTAATTATTATTAGTGGTCTCTCAGGATCGGGTAAGTCAATTGCTTTGCAAACTCTTGAAGATGAAGGATTTTATTGCGTTGATAACTTGCCTTTAAGTTTTTTAAGTTCATTTTGTGATAAGTTTTATAATCATCCAAATATCAAAAAATTAGCGATAGGAGTGGATGCGCGTGGTTTTCCTGAGGAGCTCTTAATTGCCCACCAATTTGTAGATGCAATTAGAAATATCTATCTTGATATTAATGTTGTATTTTTACAAGCAGCCGATGATATTTTGCTAAAACGCTATCATGAAACACGGCGGCGCCATCCTTTATCAAACCAGCAACGCGGTTTACTTGAATCGATTGTGTACGAGCGCGCTCTCCTTGAAAGTTTAATGGGGCAATCAAATTCAATCATTGATACCTCAAACTTAAATGTACATGAGCTCCGCCAAGAAATAAAAGAGCGCCTTCTTAGCTCCTCTAATAATGGCTTATCTATTCAACTTGAATCTTTTGGATTTAAAAATGGCATACCTCTTAATGCAGATTTTGTGTTTGATGCGCGCAGCTTAACTAATCCACACTGGGATTCAAATTTGCGCGCCCATACAGGGCAAGAAGAGCCTGTTCAGTCGTATTTAGATCAAGCTACTGATGTTCAAATGTATTTAGAAACTCTAAAAAAAGCTTTAGATAGCTGGATTCCAACCTTTGAAATTGGCACGCGCTCGTATTTAACCTTAGCAATAGGTTGTACTGGCGGCAAACATCGTTCTGTATATCTAGTTGAGCGGCTTAATAAATATTTATTAGCGCAGCAAAAATCAGTAATTGTGAGACATCGCGAGCTGAAAACTTGGTGATATTTTAGAATATATAAAACTTTGTTCTAACTAGAAAATTGATAACTAATTCTTATAATTAAAATCTAACCTTCCAATCATATTTATTTTCAAAGGATTAAAATTATGACTAAAATTATTGATGGCAAAGCATTTGCGGCAACTTTGCGTTTAAAATTTAAAGAGCAAGTTAAAGAGTTAGCCCACAGCCATCAACTCGTACCTGGTCTTGCGGTTGTTTTAGTTGGTGCTGATCCTGCAAGCGAGGTTTATGTTAGAAATAAAAATAAACAGGCTGCTGAATGTGGTATGAACTCTTTTGAATATAAATTAGATTCCAATGCCAGTGAAGCTGAGTTATTAAATTTAATCACATTATTAAATGAAAGAGCAGATGTGCATGGGATTTTAGTCCAATTGCCATTACCCAAACATATTAATAGTACTAAAGTTTTAAATCATATTGATCCAATCAAGGATGTTGATGGTTTTCATCCTGTTAATGTTGGTAAGCTGAGCATTGGTCAAAAGGCGCTTGTACCGTGCACACCGCTCGGTTGTACCTTATTGTTAAAATCAGTATTACTAAAATCAGTTATTAGCGAACTTACGGGCAAACATGCAGTTATTATCGGGCGTTCAAATATTGTCGGCAAACCTATGGCACAATTATTATTAGCAGAAGATTGCAGTGTTACGCTTGTGCATTCGCGCTCTAAAAATATCGAACAACTTGTGGCAAATGCAGATATTGTAATCGCAGCGGTAGGACGCGCTAAAATGGTTAAATCTAATTGGATTAAACAAGGTGCGGTATTAATTGATGTGGGTATCAATCGAATCATTGTGGATGATAAAACGCGCTTAGTTGGTGATATTGATTTTGATGATTGTTTTGAGAAAGCAGCATTTATTACGCCAGTTCCTGGTGGAGTTGGACCTATGACTATCGCCTGTTTATTGAGAAATACGATCAGTGCTTACTGTATGCAATATAAGATTATTGATCCAAATTCTTGATTATATTATCATCTTTGTTCTAGATTGAAATAAATAAAGATAATATTTTTTTAGAAGAGTATAGATTTATTCTAAAATTATTCTCAAATCATTCTCAAAAGTATATTTTTTTGTTAGAATCACATGTTTTTATTACCGAAAATTTATTTAATTTCATTTACTTTAAAAGATTTATAAGGAAGCTCCCTCATGATGATGCAATCAATACGTGACCATGCAAAAGGCACAGCGGCAAAAATTTTATTCGGACTAATCATAGTCTCTTTTGCAGGATGGGGCGCAAGTAGCTATTTTACGAGTGGTTCTAGTGATGGTGTTGCTGGAATTGTAAATGGGCAGGAGGTTTCAGCCCAAGCTCTAGATAATCGTTTTGATCAATTAATGAGTAATTATATCGGGAAAGATTTAAGTGATGAGCAACGCAACGCGCTTAAGAAACAAGCGTTTGATGAGATTGCAACGCAAATAATTGTAGCGCAAACGGTGGCTAATTTAGGTTTAGCTGGCGGATCGACACAAGTTGCAGAGTATATTAGAGATAACCCTGAATTTAAAACTAATAATGTTTTTAGCCGTGAACTTTATGATAGTTTTTTAAACATGAATAGAATTTCAGCAGCTAATTATGAGATGAGTATTCGGCAAGAAATTGCACGAGGGCATCTAATTGAAAGTTTAGCTAATACCTCCGTATTTGGTGATACATCTTTTGCAGAGTTTATTGCGCATTCTCAAAGTAAGCGCGACTTAACTATTGCAAACTTTTATTTGGATGATGTTATTAATGATATAAGCGTTGATAAAGATGAGATCAAAGCAGAGTTTGAACAAAATAGTGCCAAATATCATCAAGCAGAAAGAGTTAAGCTAAGTTATGTCGAGATAGATCGCGGCTCAATTAGCGATATAAACGATATAACTGATGCGCAGATAGAAGAGTATTTTGTTAAGAACAAAGCTAAATATACAACGACCGAGCGACGTAATTCAACCCAAATCATGCTCGAAGCTGTTAAAGATTCAGATAAGCCCAAGCTGCTTGCACTTCTAAATAACTATCGTGAGCAGATTTTAAAAGGTGAACAATCATTTGAATCTGTAGTTAAGTTGTTAGAAGAAGATAAAACATTACAAATTGTTTCAGGAGAACTTGGCGTTTTAGCGCAAGGAGCTGTGGGTAATGATCTTATTGATAAGGTTTTATTTAATACTGCAATTGGTGATATAAGTCCCGCATTTGATTCAGGTTTTGGGCTGCATATTTTAAAAGTTATTGATATAAAAGCTGCATCTGTAACTGATTTAGCGGATGTTAGAGCGAGCATTATTGATGAGCTTAAGAAAAATAAAATAGATGATGATTTTTTCATGCTTCAACAAAAACTTCAAACTCAATTAGAATTATCTTCAGATGATTTACCTGAACTTGCAAAAGTTTTAAATCAAGATATCAAAGAATCAGAGTGGTTAGACTTAAATACTGAAGAGGGCATGTTGCAAAATCCTGATATCTTACAAGCCGTAAAAAGTGAAGAGCTTATGTTGCAAGGCAAGGTTTCACCCGCAATCGCCGATGGTGAAAATAAAGCATTGGCACTTAAAATATTAAGGCATGAAGCTGCGCGTGCCTTAACACTTGAAGAGGCAACTAATAAAATAGAAAAAGATTTAAAAACAAAAAAAGGACTCGCATTAATCTTAGCATCAGCCGAATCTTTACAAGAAAAAGTGCGCTTAGCACCTGATCAATTTGAAGCTCTAGCAACAGCTGCTAATGCTAAATATCATATTTTTAAGGGCATAAGTAAGCAGAATGTAGAGCTTAAGGATAATTTAACTAGTCAAGCAATCTCAACAGGATTTACCGTACCAAGCTTAACTCAAGAAGCTATATTTATGTTAAGCACAGAAAGCGAGGAGGGTGTAAGCCTGATTGAAGTAAGCAATATAGAGTTAGGTAAAGTAGCTGATTTAGATCCACAGATACAAGCAATATTTAAACAACAGCTTGGGAGAATGCAATCAGATGCAGAAATAGATGCATATATTTTAAGTTTAAAAGATAGGTCAAGTATTGTGATTAAAGATCTTAAACTTAAATAGTCGTAACTAAAGAAGCCTCACCCTAACCCCATTAGGTTAAGGATTTAAAGACCCCCTCCCAACCTCCCCTTCGCAGGGGAGGAGCTTTAAAAGTCCGCTTGAGAAGGGCGGATTTAGGTGGAGGAGCTAATCAATATTGTGAAAAATCTAATTAATAGAAGTTTGCTTAACTTATTTAGATCGTAATTATTTTAAAACTTAGGGCACATATATTTGTGCCCTTTTTAGTGTCATTACTATCATTATTATTATTATTATTACGATACAGTGGAATCAGTCTTCCATGTATAAATTATCTGCTGTGCCTGTTTACAGCATTTACCCATGCAACTAGGTTGAACGATGCGGGTAACGCGTCCTTTAGTGATTAAAATAGCTAGCATAAACTCAAGTGCATCTTCAGATATATTTAAGTCTTGAGCTAATTGGCAGCGTGTTATAAATGGTACAGCTTGGATTTTTTCTTGAATTATCATTAGGATGCTCATTAATGACAATTTCCTTTAGAATTATCTGTTTGGAGAGATTGCTGCGCAATATTAACTTCATCTATTTTGAAGTTTCGCCCTTTAATTTTTAGAGCTAAAATAGTAACATAAAGCATTAATGTGGTGATTATTAGCCAGCTTATGCTCGTTAGAGGAGCGTGCTTGATCTGGCTTAATTGGTAAAACCAAGTTGCCCCAACATACGCAATAAGGAAAGTCCAAAAAGCAATAAATATAGCCCAGTTGCGCCCCGCCTCCTTAACATACGTTCCCATTGCTGCGACACATGGCGTATAGAGTAATATGAATAATAAATAACTAAAAGCTGCCGCGCCACTATCAAATTTATTGCCGAGACGCGCAAAAGTTGTCGCGCTAATATCTTCATTCTTAGCTACATTTGCGGTTGTATCAGCAATATCTAACGGATCAAGTAAGCTAATTCCAAGTAGGTTTTCAGGAATAGTTTCCAGAGCATCCATAAATGCACCAGTAAGAGAATAAGCTTTAGCTATTTCAGGTTTAGGTTCAGAATAAAGCGCGTTAAGCGTCGCAATTACCGCCTCTTTTGCAAAAATCCCAGTAATAATACCTACCGTTGCTTCCCAATTATCATGGTTAATCCCAATTGGCTTAAATATTGGAGTTATTGTTTGCGATATCTTTGCAAGGACTGAGTCACCGCTATCTTTATGCCCAAAGCTACCATCAGTACCGATAGAATTAAGGCAGCTTAGCAAGGTTACAACAAGTATAATAGTTTTACCTGCACCTAAAATAAACGCTTTGAGTTTTTGCCATGTTTTTAAAAATATCATAAATAAGGTTGGACGCTCATAACGCGGTAGTTCCATGATAAAGCTGTCACTCTGCCCAATTAAGAGAGTATTTTTCAGAATAAATCCAGTTAGGATAGCTACAATAATTCCAATTAAATATAATGAAAAGACAACTGTTAACGCATGTTCTGGAAAAAAAGCAGCGGAAAACAATGCATAAACAGGTAGACGTGCGCCACATGACATAAATGGAGTCATCATAATTGTTAGTAAGCGTTCGCGCTCAGAATGTAAGGTTCGTGTCGCCATAATTGCAGGAACAGTGCAGCCAAAGCCAACAATAAGCGGCACAAAAGCACGCCCAGGCAAACCTATTTTCTGCATAAAATGATCCAATACAAAGGCTGCGCGCGCTAAATAGCCAGTGCTTTCAATTATTGCGAGAAAAATATATAAAAATGTAATTACAGGGATAAAGGTTGCGACAGTTTGAATGCCAACCCCAATACCATCCGCAAGAATGGCTACAATAGATGCGGGTAAGAGATTATCTAATAAATGGTGAATGCCATCAACAAAAATTGCTTTTGCAAAAATATCAAAAAAATCAATAAAAGCACTCCCAATTTTGATTGAGAACATAAACATTAAATACATCATCAATAAAAAAATAGGGATGCCTAAGACTGGGTGGAGCACAATCTTATCAATTTTTTTAGTGAGTTCAAAACTCCCTATCTGTTGAGAACTGCGTACTTTTTGGCAGAGCTTATGGATGAATGTAAAGCGAATATCGGCGATAATTAGATCAAGATCAAACTCAAGAGAAGTGGCTGCATTAGTATTTGAATCAGCCTTATATTTCTCAATTGCTGGGGCATAATCTAATTTTAAAAGATTCTGCGTGTGCGGATTATTTATATGAGCTGCGATTAAATTTTTAAGGGCTAAACTATCTTTTTTATTGCGAGAAGAGAGCGCAATAACAGGGCAGCCCAATTGTGCCGAAAGCGCATCTATATCTAGAGTTTGCTTAATATTATTTAATATATCAATTTTATTGAGTACAACAATAATGCGGTTATCTGTTTCTAGCAATTGTAAAGTTAGGAAGAGCCCGCGCTCAAGAGCTGTTGCGTCAATCACATTAATAATTAGATCCGTATCCATTTGCGCAATAGCTTGGGAGGCAATTCTCTCATCTAAACCAACCTCTTCAGCGTCATTA
>BHEQ01000104.1 GCA_003864535.1 Gammaproteobacteria bacterium | reverse complement strand
TCCCTTACCTGAATCACAATTGGATCGCTTTTTAATGCGTATATCTTTGGGTTATCCTGCTCAAGATGCTGAATTTGAAATGTTAAAAGGTGGGAATCCGCGCGATAAAATAGCCGCATTACAGCCGCTTATATCTAAAGTTGAGCTCACCCAAATTCAACTTGCGATTGATAAAATCCATGTAAGTGATGCAGTTATTGATTATATTTTAAGAATTTCAATTGCAACGCGCTCGCAACATCAATTTAGCTTAGGATTATCTCCACGTGGCTCACTTGCGTTAATGAATGGAGCGAAAGCTTATGCATTTTTAGAAAAACGCAATTATGTGATTCCTGATGATATCCAAGCGATTATGCTTGCCGTATGTGGGCATCGTTTGAAGGATTCGGCATCTTCAGCTAAAGATGGAACAGAGCTTATCGCATGGTTGCGCCAAAATGTTGCTGTGGTTATTTAAGGAGGTTTTGTGCCTAAATCACGTTATTTAAATTTGCCACGAAGTGGATTGCCACGGAGTGGATTGCCACACAGTGGATCGCCACGAAGTGGAACGAAGCTCAGTGGTTGGATTGAAAAAAGAATTCCAAAAGCTGCAAGCCTTAGCTTAAATCATAAACAAGTGTTTATTTTGCCAAGTAAGGCTGGGATTGGCTTTGTCATAGCGTTAGCACTTATGCTGATTGCTGCGATTAATTTTGAGAATTCTTTAATTTATGCGGTAGCTTTTTGGTTATTCTCGCTATTTTCGATCAATATTATTCAAACTTGGCGTAATTTAGCTAATATTAAGCTAAGTGCGCAAGGAGTTATGCCGATTTTTTTAGGTGAACGCGCTCATTTTAATATCTGTCTTGAAGGGCATAAAAAAGATCATCATCAAATTAAAATCATGACAAGTACAAGTTACGATCAAGGTTCGGTTAGTGCTCTTTCGCCTGCATTATTAACTTTGATTTGTGAGTCTGATCAGCGTGGCTATCTAAAACTGCCGCGCTTTAAAATCGAGAGTCGCTATCCCTTGGGCTTGGCGGTTGCTTGGAGTTATGTCGATTTGGATCAAAAGGCATTGGTTTATCCATATCCTTTTGAAAATACATTTAAACAAGAAAACAATGATCTAGATGTCTATTCAGATCAAGAAACTAAAGCAACAACTAAAATTGGTGTAGATGATTTTATGGGCTTACGCGCTTATCAAGCAGGTGATGGTATAAATAGAATCGCATGGAAGGCTCTATCTAAAGGACAGGGTTTGCTCGTTAAACAATTTAATGCGCAAGCAGGTATGGATATTTGGTTAAATTTAGAAAGCTTTGAAGGCTCTTTAGAACATAAATTATCTTGTATTTGTTATTGGGTTATTAAATTTTACGAACAGCAGCAAAACTTTGGCGTTAATTTGGGCACTATAATTATCAAGCCAAATTCTGGTGAGGAGCATAAAAATTCCGTTTTAAGAGAGCTTGCTTTATATAATATCAAGGACTCAAATTATGTTTAAAGCGCATCCAGATTTGCCGCGTGCAGGGCTAATATGGCTTTTAGTTGCGCATGCTTTGGTTGTTCTTCCACAATTTTACATTTACTTGCCAATTTGGGTTTTACCTATGTGGTTGATTTGTTTTGTGTGGCGAATTGGTATTTATAAAACACGGCTAAACTACCCTAAGTTATTTGTCAAAATATTTTTAGTTGCAGGATTAGGCGCGGGGATGATTTTAGCTTATGGCAATATTTTAAACCCTGAAAGTGGGAGTATTTTACTTGTAGCTACTTTTTCTTTAAAACTTATTGAATCTAAAACAACGCGCGATGGCTGGGTTTTGATTTTCCTAGCGTATGCCTTGATTGTAGTTGGGTTCTTATTTGAAACGAGTATTTTTTATGCTTTTTATAATGTCCTTATTTTATTTGTGATTACTGGAGCTATGTTTGGATTACAAAATAATATTCAAGGAGCTCAAGCAAAATCAAATCATATTAAAAGCGCGGTTAAATCAAGCTCATTACTTTTATTCCAAGCACTTCCTTTAATGATTATTCTTTTCGTAATCTTTCCGCGTTTTCCGCCTTTATGGCAATTACCTGGAAAGAGTGAGCCTGCTGATCCTATTTCTGGATTATCCGATACGATGAACCCAAATGATATCTCAAAATTATCTCAATCTAAAACGACTAGTTTTTGGGCAGAATTTGCTGATAATATTCCTCAAAAAAAGCAACTTTATTGGCGTGCCTTGGTTTTTGACCAATTTGATGGACGCACGTGGAATGCCTCAACTTTAACGCATATGCAAACATTGCCAATAATCCAAGCACGCAAGTTTGCAATACCTTACAAAGTTATTATGGAGCCTACGTACAAAACATGGATTTATGCTCTAGAAATAAGTGACAATACCGAGCCTAGCAAATTAAATATGTTTAATGATGCTCGCCTTGAAAGCCGCATTCCAATATCCCAAAAATTCTCTTATAGTTTAACCGCACATCTTGAGTATGAACTAGAACCAACTGCATTAAGTAATTGGCTGTATCTGCAAAACATTAATCTTCCTGAAGGTAATGCACGGGCACGCGCCTGGGGTAAGGAATTAGCACAGCAATTTAAGGGTGATCCACAAGCGATAGCTGCGACGATTTGGAGCAATTTTCAAACCCAAGAATTCTTCTATACTTTAGAGCCTACAGTTATGGGGACAGATACGGTTGATGATTTTTTATATGAGCAACGCCGTGGCTTTTGTGGGCATTATGCAAGCTCTTTTGCATTTGTGATGCGTGCTGCAGGCGTGCCTACACGTGTAGTTACGGGCTTTCAAGGTGGCGAGATTGATTATGATAATAAGCGGGTTCAAGTGCGTAATTTAGATGCCCATGCGTGGAATGAATATTGGGTGCAAGGTAAGGGTTGGATTAGAATAGACCCAACCGCCGCGGTCGCGCCAAATCGGATTGAGATGGGCTTACTTAGCGAGCTTGGGGAGGAACAAGCATCCGAAATTACAGGGACTAATACGGTATATGGTAAATTTAGAGATAAGTTAGAGCGTTTTGCAGGGCTAGTTAACTATAAATGGACTTCAGTTATTTTAGGCTATCAACAAAATAATCAAGCTAACTTTTTGAAAAGTTTACTCGGGAGTTTTTCTTGGGTCAATTTGGTGATTTATAGTATTATCGCTGCTTGTTTATTCTTTTTCATCCAATTACTCTTAATTATAAAGCCTTGGCAGGCAAGAAAGCCTGCATATCTACGTTATTTTAATGCACTTATTGCTCACTTAAAATTATTTGATGATGACTTTAATACTAATATGACTACAAAGCAATTAACTAAATCAGATAAGATTCCAGCTCTATTAATCCCGCCGTTAATGCTTTTTAATCAATATTTTGAACAGCTTATCTATACTAAAAATCCGCATAAAGATGGGTTAATCAAGCTTAAACGCGCCTTATCTCTTGTGCTAAGAGTCAAGCCTAATAAAGCTCAGCATAATCCTCGCAATAAGATAGTTAAAGCAACATGAACAGTACCTTAAAACAGCTCATTAATGAGGTAGATCAAGCACTACCACAAACTCAGTGCGAACAATGCGGCTTTAAAGGCTGTTTACCGTATGCTACAGCTATTGTTCAACGATATAAGCCGATTAATCGCTGCCCTCCTGGCGGAGATGCAGTGATTAGACATTTAGCGCAGCTGCTTAAGCGTCCTCTTTTAGAGCTTGAGACAAGTTGTGGCGAGCATCAAGCTGAACATGTTGTTTATATTGATGAATCATTGTGTATAGGCTGCACTAAGTGTATTCAAGCCTGCCCTGTCGATGCGATTGTTGGTGCAAAAAAATTAATGCACACCATAATTGAGGCTGAATGTACAGGCTGTGATTTATGTATTCCTGCGTGTCCGATGGATTGTATGTATATCAAAACCATAGAAAATACTGTTAATTTAAATGATGATATAAATTTGAATAATGATATAGATAATTATGTAGACAATTACATAAATAGTGATATAGATAGTGCTATAAATATTATCCAAAATATAGATCAAATAGGTTTAACCACTGCGCAAAAAAGCAGAGCAGAAGGTTCAAGAGATCGCTTTAATGCACGCAATAAACGTTATGAGAAACTAAAACGTTTAACAGAAACAGTCTTGCCGCAACAAATAGAATTAGCAACACATGCATCAAGTGATGCGATGCTAAAAATGATAGCTGCTGCCAAAGATAAGGCTAAAAACAAGTAATGGGGAATTTTAGCGTCTTTTTTTACGCACGCGTAAACGCATGAATACGAGCAGGTCATCTATGGCGGGTAAAATACCCATTGCAAAGAGTGTTAGCGCGAGTGGAAGTGTGGATAAATAACCAATATATTTAAATCCACAAGCACCAATTACTCCACCGAGAAAAAATAAACTCGCCAAAAGAGAGAGGACTTTAAGGTGTTTTCGATTGGCGAGCACCTTAGGTAAGTTAATAGTTTTACTTGCATTCCAATAAAATAATTTGCCTAACTCAATACCAATATCGGTAATAATTCCCGTAATATGGGTTGTTCTAATCACAGAATGCGAGAGCTTAGTAATCATTGCATTTTGTAAACCCATGATAAAGCACAATAACATCACTGTTAATGGGACAAATAAAGCATCGTAATTTGCAAGCCTTGCCCCAAGAAAACCAAAGCAAAGTAAAAGCAAAGACTCACACAGCAGCGGCAGTGCATATTGGCTGTGCATTTTGTGGCGTTTGGCATAATTAACCATTATTGAAGATGATGATGCGCCTAATAAAAAAGAGATAAGCCCACCGATTCCACTTAAAACAAGATCTTGATTCCCAAGTACAATATTATCGGCAACAGATGAGACTATTCCTGTCATATGCGAGGTATATTGTTGAACAGCTAAAAAACCACCTGCATTAATCGCACCTGCAATAAAAGCTAAAGTAAACCCCAATTGTAGATCAGCAGCTTCAGAGCGTTTCCGCCCAGCTATAGTTCTAGCGTAATTAGACATTTAATAAATACCAATAATATCTTTCAAAAGATTAGGATCACGCGGCAAAGCTGCGGTTAAATTAAGCGGAGTCTTACCCATCACGACAACATCATCTTCTAATCTTATCCCAAGCCCCCTAAATTCTTTAGGAATATCAGCATCAGAGGGTATATATAGCCCAGGTTCAACGGTGATTACCATATTATCTTCCAATAAAATATCCGTATCTTGAGCACTACAATATCTGCCAACATCATGAACATCACGCCCTAAATAATGACCCGTGCGGTGCATATAAAAACGTTTATAGGCATTAGTTTCAATTAATGTTTCAAGATCACCAGAGAGAAGCTTTAAGTCTTTTAAGCCAAGTGTTAATTCGCGCACCGCAATATTATGGAAATCAGAATAAGCAGCGCCTACTTTTAAAGCCTGCGTTGCTTTGTTTAAAGCACTTAAAACAATCTCATACACCGCCAATTGGGCGGCATTCATTGTGCCTGAAACTGGGTAGGTATGAGTAATATCTCCTGTAAAGCCATGCAGCTCACACCCAGCATCAATAAGGACAAGATCGCCTGTGTTTAGGGCTTGATTATTTTGGGTATAATGCAAAATGCAGCCATTATCACCGCCACCAACTATAGTGCCATAACCCCATGTTCCACCATGATTTTCAAAGACATGATGAATTGTGCTCGCAACTTGATATTCCATTACGTTAGCTCGAGTCATTTGCATCGCCGCAATATGTGCTTTAACAGAGATATCACAAGCGATTTTAAGCATTTGTATTTCTAAGGGCGTTTTAATAAGGCGCAATTGATGCAACAGAGGGTTTATATCATGAAAATTAACAGGTGGATAAATCCCAGAGCGAGCCAAACTATGAATATGTTTGAGTGCATTTTTAATTAATCTTGAGGCATTAACAATATTTGGAGATGTTTGAAAAATAGAGGAATATACGTGCTTAGCACCAGATAATAGTTTGGGTAATTGCTCTGCAATCTCAGCTAAGGTGAAACTTAAATCTACATTAAGTTGTTCCCGCACCCCACAAGGACCTAAACGCCTGCCGTTCCATGTTTCCATGACAGGATCGCGTTCATTAACAAATAATATATAAGTTGTGTCTGTCTTGTTCTTACATAATACTAGCAGCGCATCAGGCTCTAAAAAGCCAGTTAAATGTTCAAAATCTGAATCTTGGCGAAAAGGATAGCTTGTATCTTGATTGCGAATAGTTTCTGTCTTTCCGCCTAAAATAACCATGCTCTCATCAGGTAATAAAGCTAAAAGAGCATCTCGATTAGCTTTAAAATAACTTTGTGGAAAATAAGGGATGGGTTCTGGAAGCATTACGCTAATCCTTTTTGTTTAATAATCAAGTTATGATGAGTTAAAATCGCTCCCATCCGAATAAATTCAATAAGCTCTTCAAGAGCAATCTCATTCTCTTGTGCATTCTCTTCGGCATTCTCTTGAGAATTATCTGAAGTATCATCTGCGGAATCTTCAGCAAGAATATCATGGTCTATTCTTGAAAATTCAGCAAGATCACCAATAAATTCAGCTGTTTCCTCATCAAGTTTGGGACGTTCTAAACCAATTCCATAAATAAAACCTTGACACCACTCACCAATAGCACGGCTACGTTGATTTAAGTCAGCTTCTGGATCAGGTAAAAGGAGCTGAAAACCAAAAGCTGGATCTTCAAACTGGGCTGCGGTTATTTTGGCAAGTTCAAGCAATAAATCCTCATTGGGATCATTTTCGGTAAATGATTTGATCTCATTTAGAAATTTGTGCACACCACGTTTAGGGTCAGTACAGATAAAAGCCGCTAAAAGCCCATGGCATTCAGCCGCAGAATAGGCTTGAAGTGCGTCTTGGATATCATCAAAAAAAGGAAGAGTATTTAAAGACATAAGATTAGGCTTGATTTTATGAGAGGATCGCTATGATAAGGCACAATGCATTATTTAGTAAGCAATACAATGATATTTTTTATTTTTGATTCATGTAGCGCAAGTTTCGATAAATCTAATCTATAAAAGTCACTTATATAT
>BHEQ01000103.1 GCA_003864535.1 Gammaproteobacteria bacterium | reverse complement strand
CTTTAAATAAAATGAATGAGCAATTACAAGCTATTGGCACAACATTATTGCAGCGTAATAATATTGCCGAAAATCTAAGTCATAAGAAAGCATTGGTTGACGCAGAAGAGCATAATACCCAAGGGCGTGATGCCCTTGGGCATGATGCCCTTGGGCATGATGCCCAAAGTATGGCGGTAATAGAGCAATTATTGAGTTTAACTCAAAGTATTGATCAGCTTGCTGATGTTATTAAAACACAACCTAGAGCAGCGACGCAGACTAAGTTTTACCCAAAAGAAGGTTATGTTATCCGTGCTGGTGATGTTGATAATCTAGATAATCTAGATAGTCTAGATAATGATATGAGAAAATTACGCCCTAATTTAAAACCTGCATAATAGATATCCCAACCCAACCTCCCCCTTTACAAGGGAGGAGGAAGTATCCCCTGCTAAGGGAGGATTCACAGAACTTCTATAATTTACAAACAAAACAAGGATAAAAATCAATGAAACAAGACATTATTATTGATAAAACACAAGAGATATCACCTGAAAAAACATCAAAAATCCAGCAAATCGTGAGCGAATTTAACGCACAAGATTCATTAGATGTTTTAAATTTTGGCAAACCTGCTTTAGAAAGTATTAGTGCATTTTCTGATGGGGTTTTATCAAAAATTCGTAAACGCGATGTTAGCGGTGCAAGTGATACCTTAGATGCGATGATCAAACACATGAAGCATTCTAAAATTGATACAGTAAAACCTAATACATTTATGGCTAAACTACCGATAGTCGGTGAATTATTTAATTCATTTGGGCAGTTTGTAAAAAGTTTTGATACGATTAAAGATCAACTAGATAATCTTGAGAATAATCTGCGTGCGCATGAGCATCAATTGGAAATAGATATAAAGCAACTTGATCAACTTTATCATGAGAATTTAAATATGCTGGGGGAGCTTGATATTTATATCGAAGCTGGAACGCAAATTAATACACAGATGCTAGAAATGGATTTGCCGATTTTATATGCGCATACTAAAAAAACAGATGATCCTATTGATCACCAAAATTTGCGCGATGCTCAGCAAATGCAATTGCGCCTTGAAAAAAGAATCAGCAACTTAAAAACAACACGTTTAGCCGCCATTCAAACTGCGCCGCAAATTAGATTATCTCAAGAAGGAGATAGAATGCTGGCAGAGGATATTTCTGATATTTGCCATAATGCTATCCCGCTATGGAAGCGCCAATTTTTGATTGCAATCTCCAATTATGAAAAAGAAAAAGCTCTTAAAGTAACTAAAACAGTTAAAGATTATACAAATGAACAATATGTAAAAAACGCAGAAAAACTTCAGATTTTAGAGCAACAAATCGCCCAAAATTATCAGCGTGGCGTGTTAGATATAGAAAGTTTAAAACGTGTCAATGATATTACGATAGATACGCTAAATAATACCTTAAAACACTATGAGGAAGGACGCAAACTTCGAGCGCAAGCACAACAAGCTATAGAAAAATGTGAAGATGATCTAAAAATTGCCTTATCACAAACATTAACTTAAGGGCATATATATTTATTCTTTTTCTGCGTTACACGATTTTGTTAAAATGCTCATTTACATATATAAACTGCGCTTTTAACAAAATTGCAAGGCTTGCACCATTCGCGCATAAGCTTAAAAGCACAAATAAATTAGACTATAACTCATTATTTAAAATAGGTAAGCATATGACTCTTTATGATATCAAACCATATTTTCAATCATTACTAAGACCGCTAGTTAAAGTATTATATCAACATGGTATTACCGCTAATCAAGTCACTTTAAGCGCATTAGGCATATCTGTGGCTTTGGGAGTTTTACTTAGCTTCTATCCTTATCCATTATTGTTTATTTTATTACCCATTTTACTGTTTTTACGTATGGCTCTAAATGCGATGGATGGAATGCTCGCACGTGAATTTAAGCAGCAATCTCATTTAGGTGCAATCTACAATGAAGTTGGCGATATAATTGCTGATGTTGCGCTGTTTGTTCCCTTTATATTTTTATCAAGTGCTAATTTAATTTTAGTCATCACTTGTATCTTTTTATCGATTTTAACTGAATTTTGTGGAGTTTTAGCGCAAACTTTAAGTGTAAATTCAAAACGAGGTTATCAAGGGCCACTTGGAAAAAGTGATCGCGCTTTATTTTTAGGAACTTATGCGTTTATCTTTGTAATCTATCCTAATGCGTTACTTTATATAAATTGGGTCTTTGGAATAATTATGATTTTATTAGCCTTAACCTGCTACAAACGCTGTAATCAAGCGCTTAAAATAGCACAAGCAAGCAATAAAAATGAGGTGGAAAATGCTGGATAATTTATTTGAAATAAATTCTATGCTTGCAGTTATTTTTATTTTATTTTTATTAGTGATTTCTAATATAATCGTTATAGTTTTAAAAAATAAGAACAAACATAAAAATTACCACGAGTTAGATTTAAGAATAAGATCATGGTGGTGGATGATTGGGCTTATTGTTACTGCTTTAGCGTTAGGAAAAATAGCAACTATCGTTTTCTTTGGATTTATAAGCTTTTTAGCACTCAAAGAGTTTTTCTCCATCGTACCGACACGTATGGCAGATAGAAGGTTGATTTTTTGGGCATATTTGGCAATTCCTCTCCAGTATTATTGGGTTGGGAGCAGTTGGTATGGTATGTTCCTGATTTTTATCCCACTTTATGTATTTCTATTTTTACCAATGCGTGCCGTTTTATTGGGTGAGACCCAAGGGTTTATTCGGGCTAATGCTATTATTCATTGGAGTTTAATGCTGTGTGTCTTCTCCTTTAGTCATCTTGCCTATATTGCTAATCTAGACATTAAAAATAGTGCGGCAGGATTTGCAGGCCCGATTCTTTTTATCATATTCATGACCGAATTTAATGATGTATGCCAATATGTTTGGGGTAAGAGTTTAGGTCGGCACAAAATCTTACCCAAAGTTAGCCCAAATAAAACTTGGGAGGGCTTTATCGGTGGCTTATTAAGCACAGTCTTGATCTCAGGAATTATTGCGCCTTTATTAACGCCATTATCCTATATGCATGGATTTATAGTTGGATTAGTGATTGGTTTAGCAGGATTTATCGGCGACGTTGTGATCTCATGTGTTAAACGTGATTTACAAATTAAAGATACGAGTACTTTAATTCCAGGTCATGGTGGCTTATTAGATAGAATCGATAGCTTAATGTATACCAGCCCCTTGTTTTTTCATTATTTATTTTATTTTTATTATTAATTTATAGATGAGTCTAAATATTAGTTTCCATTATAAAAATTAGCATTGTAAAAAAGGAACAAGATGAATTTCAAATTGAATTTCAAATATTTTATAAAAATAATTTTCTTTATGTTCTTTGTCAAACCTGTTGTATTTATTGCTTTAGGCTTAAATATTCGGGGACGCTTAAATCTGCCTAAAGAAGGTCCTGTAATTATTGCGGCAAATCACACAAGCCACCTAGATGCACTGGTTTTGATGAGTTTATTTCCATTAGCAGATCTGCATAAAGTCCGTCCAGTTGCGGCGGCAGATTATTTTATGAAAAATAAATGGATTGCTTGGTTCTCGGTGTATTGCTTAGATATCATCCCTTTTAATCGCTTTGATGCCGCCTCTAAAAGTACTTTATTTAAAACATGTTATGAAGCTTTAGATAAGGATCAAATTATTATTTTATTTCCAAAAGGAACGCGCAGTAGCAACGCGCAAGATAGCATATCAAAGCTTAAACGCGGTGTTTTTCATTTAGTTAAGGATCGCCCCAAAACCAAAATAATTCCTGTTCTATTACATGGGCTGGGCAAATCACTCCCTAAAGGCACGGCTTTATTTGTCCCATTTAATTGTGATGTGATGATTGATAATATTTTAGTTATAAAACCAAATGAAGATGCGCATCTTTCGATTAAAAGATTAGAAGATAGATATCAAGCACTATTAGAGATGTGTGTCACTAGTTAGAGGATTTGAGACCCTCCCGCACCGAAGAAGACGGGAAAGGCTTATTTAAAAAAGCACATTAAAGTACAAAACACAACCAAGTTAAAAATGACCGTAAATAACTTGAACCGGTGAACAAAAATCCAATCGCTTACGTTGTCGTTTTTTTTTACCTCTTTTGTTTGTCTTTACGCCAGCCATAGTTATTATATGGAGCAGCAGGCGCTAGAACAAGAAAAAGAACGGGCAAAAGAGCAGCGTATTGAGCAGCAATTACCCGATGTGCAAAAACAAGCTGCGGGGGTAAGGGCTTTGGAAAACTCAAAGTGCCGCGCATTAGCGGCAAACTCAAGCTAGTGGATGCCCTCAGTGAGGGAACCAAGACTGAAAATCCAGCCCACCAAAATATTGCGTATAAAGATCAAACGTACGCTGCTCCACTGCCATCTGGAATGCTTTAGCCCTTTCTGCATCCCAGATTATGCCATCACCTTTATCAGAGCATTTGTGCCAGTCTCTGCGTTCCCATTGGGCGGCAGTAATAGCACTGTCGGCGACCAAATTGCTGTCTGTTAGTTTTTCGATTGCTGTTGTGTCACCATCACTGCGATTGTCGGATGCGTACCAAACGCGCAAATTGCCAATACTGTCGCCAACGCACCGATAATTGCCGTTATTTTTGGCATCTAAAAAGTCCAACAACCTGTCTTTAGGCGGAATACCCGTCCAGTTACGCCAATGGCTACACGGAAGAATATGATCGTAGTCATACAGCGTTTCATCGTCGTATCGGACCTCTTCAGATTTGTCAGTCAAACGCTGAACATAGTCACGTTGGAGCCATAGCAATAATGGATGCTGGTGGCCGCTGTACCCCCACCAGCGATGAAAAACTTTAAACTCTAACAAGTGGTTGGACTCACTCTGATAGAATCGCTCTGGCCCTCGTAGGTTGCCAGGCGTAGCGGACAGGGCAAGTTTTTTAAACTCTTCGACAGAAGGAAGCGAGTACGCTACCTCTTTGTTTTCAGTTCTACCTCGCTCTATAAGCGCATACACAAGATCCTTGGCTGGAAATGTGTTTGCGAGCTGTCCTCCAATTCCAGATAATTGTTCTTTTAACCACTTAAATGCCAATGTACTCACATCCTTTTGGTTCGGGATTGCAAGATGTGAGTAAAGTACAAACCGTATTAGTTCATCACGGGAATCTTCAGCGTGCTTTTCCAGCGTTTCACCTTCCCGTAATGGCTGACCGAGCAACCAATACAGCATGACTTGCAAGCTGGGCCTTGACACCAACACCAGCCCCGCCAACGGTAGGCCAATATCATCGCCACCACGATAAAGCAGCGCATGGTTGAGGGCCTCCAGCGCATGTTTTAGCTGACCCGATTTCACCATGGTGATGAAGTCACCGTTTTCTTCTAGAAATGTCGCAGCATCTCGTCGCAAGCTATCGAATTTAGATTTGTTAGGACTCTCGTAGTCTGGCAAAGACTTTTGGGCTGCCACCAAACGCACTGCCGTCATCACAATATCAACCGGTCCGAATCGCTGCGGTAAACCGGGAATGCGGCTAATTTGCTCAACCAGATCAAAGGACTCGGGCAAGTGGTGTTTAATAATAGAGTAGGCGTAATCAGCATCGCTTAGATTAGTACCACCTGTGCCTATTCGCTTGAAGAGAATAGCCAATGCTGGGTCACCAGCATCGGCCTTATCGTTGTCACTGAAGCAAGCATCCGGTATTTTTATAAGGGGAATCCGCAGCTTGAACAATTGCGCTAAACAATCCCCGAAGCGACTCACGGCCTCTTCACAATCTACCGCAGAAAAGTCGTCAAAGCCTTTGCCGCGATGTTTTCTGGATTCTTGCCGCAACTCGTTTAACACCACTTGCTTCCAAGTTATTTGATTTAATTGATTTTTATTAAATTCATGAATCAGCCAAGCCAGTGGAATGGGTAAGTGACTTGCCCATGGAACCTCTTTGTCCCCTAAATCTTTTCGTGCTTGCCTTCGCTCTGACAGAGATAGTCGGGTGTTTGGATCTCTCTTGGTAAATCCGTGACGCTGCACTGAAGTGGTCACATGCAAGCGAAACATATTTTCACTGGCAGGTTTATCGGCAAAGTCAACCCAGATTTGACGACCCAGCAACTTACTAGTCCCATCGCCTTGCAGCCAGCCCAACAACACTGCGAAGGTGCGTTGCTGCCCGTCGATCAACGCGATGCCGCCATGATTAGGTACCAGCATCGATTCATTAGAACCAACCCTGCGTACCGGCGTGCCAGGTTTGAGTTCATTCACCATCAGGCTGCCAATCGGCATACCGCGGAGCAACGAATCCCAAATGGCGATGATCTGGCTTGGTTTCCACACCATACCGCGCTGAATCAAGGGTAAAGCTACAAAGAATTTTAGGTCGTTATCGGCTACTCCGTCCAGGTCTTTACCGGCTACTCCTTTCATCCAGTCCTTTAACAACGGGTGTCCGAAGCCATCGGAAAATAACTTATTAAGATCGGTCATATTTTACTCTTCCTTTTTTACAAAAATAAGTGCACCTCAAAATCAGGTTAATTCTCATGACATTTATTTGGATGCCATGAAATATCCGTCACTTTTAGTGCTCACGGGGCGTTTTCGACTGTTAAGCATGCAGATATGGGAGTTTTTTAAGGGTTTGTATATTTGGTCAATGATTTCATAATAAAGTAAATAATAGCCGAGCACAATGATTGCGGCCTAATTACTTCAATGGACTCACCTTGCCCCAGTAAGCACCAGTGTAACTGCCGAGTATCGTTGCTCGCTGCTGGCTGACTGGTAATAGGCGCTAAGTTGTTTGTTTTCCAACAAGCCCTGATAAATACTGGCCTGAACGGTTTCATTGACGGCAGGATTTGCAGGCCCGATTCTTTTTATCATATTCATGACCGAATTTAATGATGTATGCCAATATGTTTGGGGTAAGAGTTTAGGTCGGCACAAAATTTTACCCAAAGTTAGCCAAAATAAAACTTGGGAGGGCTTTATCGGTGGCTTATTAAGCACAGTCTTGATCTAATGAATTATTGCGCCTTTATTAACGCCATTATCCTATATGCATGGATTTATAGTTGGATTAGTGATTGGTTTA
>BHEQ01000102.1 GCA_003864535.1 Gammaproteobacteria bacterium | reverse complement strand
CACCAATATAGATTAAACGTGCACCTCTGCTAAAGGCTGTCACAATATTATCAATCGCTTGGGCAATTGCGGGCAATTCTTGCTCTATCGCGTATGGGACTTTTTTATCTTCATTATTTATAAGCTTAACTAATTCATGAGAATTAACTAAATCAAGATTATAAGTGTCTTTATTTCTTTGTTCTGAAACAAGTTTAGTAAGATTGAGTGACATAATTGTCCTTTAGTTGATCAAGTTATAATTCTATTTTAAAGCGGACAGCTACAAATCATCTTCTTAGGTAAGAAAAAGCACACATAGATGTGCCCGTAACGCTTTTTTTAGTGCATATTAACCAAAGTAAACTATAATTTTAAAAAGAGATATTTTAGCTTACTTGGAGCATAAATTGATTTAACTCTAATCAAGTATTATGAAGATAGTTTTTTGATTATTTTTATAAACGTAACTAATGCGCACCTAAAGAAGCCTCACCTAAACTCGCAACTCCATTAAGTTAAAGTCCCCCTGCGAAGGGGGATTTAGGGGGAATTATTAAAAGTGCAAGACTTGAAAAATCTAATTAATAGAAGTCCCATAAATAATATCGTGTCAGCTGAAAAATAAATTTAACGGCATCTTACCGATAATACCCGTCCATTTTTATACAATACATTACACTGGGAGCCTTCTTTATTATTGCCACTTGTACACCAATCTGAAGAGATGGTAATCGTGCTTATTTTACAGCCTGTTACCTGCCCATTACTGCCTTTTAAAATACGCATTTTGCCTTGAATAGCCGTATTTGGTTCACTGCGCATTATTTCATTTTCCTGAACGGTACGATTATTGAGATTAGGCATGGCACTTGCTTTTGAACTATTTGATTGACTTGGTATATTCCTAGAAGAGATAACAACATCATTTGAACGTGAGCTCGTGCCAATATTATTTTGGACAGATACAGGTGCACGGCGATTCCGAGCTTGTTCGCGCTCTCTTGCCGCTCGATTAGTTTTTGCTAATAAAACATGTGAATACTCACCTGATTGGCGCAGTTTATTATTTTTTTGATATGTTTTAATTGCTGCAATTGTTGCTTTATCTAATTTTCCAGTTACCCCATTAGCATATCCTAGGGTTTTTAAATTTGTCTGGAGTTTTTTTAGCGTCGCTGCTTCAAAATATGGCATGAGCGGCTGGCTTATTATGTTAGTGCGTTTTAAACCCTCCGCACGCCTAAAGCGTAAAACCGCATCTTGAGTGGATTTATCAAATTTTCCATCCGCAGTCCCTGAAAGATAGCCTAAGACGATTAACGCTTCTTGCGCTTGGCGGATGAGTTTATTATTCACATTTTGTGTAGTTCATTTTTTCAAAAGATTTAACCATATTAACGCCATATTTATCTCCTTGTTTATCACTTTGTTTATCCCCCAATAATAATAGAAGTGTACTAATGTCCATTTGGGAAGATGCGCTTACATCTTTAGATTTACGATAATCACTAAGTGCTTTTCTAGTTTTAGGTCCCATTTGTCCTGTTGGTGCATCACTAAAAATACCTTGTTTGATCAGCATCTCTTGGAATTTAATGATAGTTTTTTCATTGAGCTTAGCTAAACTCAAACCAACTTTATCGGCATTAAGATGTAAATCACCATCTTCTTTTAATTGATGCGCATTTTGAAATGCTTTAATTGCATTTGTTGTGCCAGTTCCAGCTTTACCATCCACAATAGGATTATAAAAGCCTAAATAAGCAAGTTTAAGCTGCGCTAGTGCCAGAGCATTATCTCCACCTGCTTTATAGCCTTTAAAAGAGCTTGTATCTTTTGGATTATTTTCAGATTCTGCAATTTCAACTTTTTCAATTTCAGCAGCTTTAATTTCAGGTTCTTTGATTGCAGATATCTCGCTTTGTGAGCTATCATTAGATGCAATATCTGGAGCAAGCTTATCTGGATTATTTGTATTGGCTAGATCAACATTATCTGCACTATCAGCATTATCAATATATCAACATTAGCTACATCAACGGCTGTATCTGTTGTTTCAATGCTATTTTGTAATGCACTTTCATTAAATAAAGTTGCAAGAAAAGTAGCATTTAATGTATCAGTTACTGTTAGACCTTTGGATGCTGCATATTTTTTAATTGCAGAACTTGTTTTATCCCCTTTTAAACCATCGGCACTCCCATCATACAATTGCATAGATTTTAATTTATCTTGAACTTTTTTACGCACCGCTAATTCAAGTGGCCCTTCCCACATAGCAGAAAGCCCCCCTGTTTGAGCTTGATTGAGTGATTTTTGATATTCCTTGATAGTTTCACGCGTGCCAGGGCCCGTGCGTCCATCTAACTCACCTGCGGGAAATCCTATAACTGCAAGCCAGCTTTGAAGATTTAAAACCTTACCTTCTTTAGCATTAGCGGCAATTAAAAATGCATTATCAGCACTTTGTGCAAACGCAGGCATGTAGAGTGACGTGATAATGCCTATGCTTAACAGCAAGAACATGTTGATTTTTTTTAGCATAATTTAAAGCCTCTTAAATAAACCTTTACGTAAATAAACTAATAATAAGGTGATTGCAGCTGGAGTAACGCCTGAAATTCGCGCCGCTTGAGCTATAGTTTCAGGGCGAGCGCGTGTTAATTTCTCACGAATCTCCAAGGAGAGTCCATCCACACACGCATAATCAATATTATCTGGCAGTTTAGCATGTTCAAACTTTTGATTACGCTCAATATCTTGTGCACCTCGCGTAATATAACCTGCGTATTTAATGCTGATTTCAACTTGTTCAATCACCGTTTTTGGAAGATTGCTAAAATCTGGTGAATTAGGGAGTTTAAGCAAATAATCCGTATTAATTTCAGGGCGTTTTAATAAATCTTGAGCGCGAATATTTTGGCTCAGAATTATATTTAAATCCTGTTGCAATACTTGTGCTTGTTCGCTGTTAGTTGATATCATCCAATCACGTAAACTTTGCTTACACTGTTCAATATGTTCAAGTTTTTGCTCAAATGCGTGCCAACGTTTATCATTAACCAAACCTAATTCACGCCCAATAGGCGTAAGGCGTTGATCTGCATTATCTTCACGCAAAATCAAACGATATTCTGCGCGTGAGGTAAACATGCGATACGGCTCTTTTGTGCCTTGCGTAACTAGATCATCAATCATCACGCCAATATAAGCTTCATGCCGTAGCGGATACCATGGATCTTTTTCTAAAGAACGCCGTGCCGCATTAATTCCTGCAAGTAAACCTTGTGCCGCAGCCTCTTCATAGCCTGTTGTGCCATTAATTTGTCCTGCAAAATATAGATTTTTTAAGCTTTTTGTTTCTAAAGTAAAATGCAAATCACGCGGATCAAAAAAGTCATATTCAATAGCATAGCCTGGGCGAGTAATATGCGCATTTTCTAAGCCCTTGATTGAGCGAACTAATCCAACTTGAATATCAAAAGGTAAGCTCGTTGAAATTCCATTAGGATAATATTCATAAGTGCTTAAACCCTCAGGTTCAAGAAAAACATGATGTTGATCTTTATCAGCAAAGCGCATGATCTTATCTTCAACCGATGGGCAATAACGCGGCCCAGTGCCTTCGATAACCCCTGTATACATAGGCGATCTATCAAGACCACTACGAATAATATCATGTGTTTGTGCATTCGTATAAGTTGTCCAGCATGAGACTTGTTTGGGGTGATCGGAAGCTTTACCTAAAAATGAGAATATGGGCGTTGGCGTATCGCCTGCTTGCTCGTCCATACCTGTAAAATTAATCGTTCTGCCATCAATTCGCGGCGGTGTTCCTGTTTTTAAACGCCCGATTGTTAAGGGCATTTCGCGTAATTTTTGGGCAAGTAAATTAGATGGAGGATCACCCATGCGTCCGCCCTCATAATGTTGCATACCCACATGAATAAGCCCTGATAAGAATGTACCAGCAGTTAAAACTACAGTATCACCGATAAAACGAATCCCAGTTTCGGTGATAACGCCTTTAACAAGATCATTTTCTAAAATTAAATCACTAACCGCTTGTTGAAATATAAATAGATTAGGTTGATTTTCAATAATATGCCGAATTGCAGAACGATATAAAGAACGATCAGCTTGAGCACGAGTTGAGCGCACCGCAGAGCCTTTAGATGCGTTTAAAATCCTAAATTGGATGCCGCCTAAATCAGTCGCAAGTGCCATCGCACCACCAAGTGCGTCAATTTCTTTGACTAAATGTCCCTTACCAATCCCACCAATAGCAGGATTGCAGCTCATTTGTCCTAAAGTTTCAATATTGTGAGTAAGTAACAAGGTATTAACGCCCATGCGCGCAGCTGCAAGCGCAGCTTCTGTGCCTGCATGTCCGCCTCCAATCACAATCACACCAAAATGTTGTGGGTAATTCATAAAATCCAACGCTTATAATCTTGAAAATAACAGCGCATTTTATCAGTTTGCTTAAGGATTGGTTGAAATTTGCCAAAATTTACGCATTAGGGAGCTTCTATAAATTAAATTTTTCAGGGCTTGCGATTTTGTTAAAAGCGCAGTTTACATAGGTAAATGAGCATTTTAACAAGATCGTATAACGCAGAAAAATCATTTATAGATGTGCCCGTTAGCTTGTTTTAACTCGTGGGGTAGTATGAAAGCTGCGATTAAAATAAACTAAGGCATCTCCTGCCTCAGCAACTGCAATCCCACTTAATTTAACAAAATAAATCGAGTGCGTGCCCACCTCTGCGATTTGGTCAATCTCACCTTCAAGCGTGGCAATGCAATGTTTTAAAATAGGTACGCCACTTGCACCTGTATTCCAAATATTCCAGCTAAAACGCTCCTCCATTGGAGTATCAGTCATACCTGCAAAATGCTTTGCGAGCATTTCTTGTTCATTATTTAAAACATTTACACAGAGCTTTTTATTAGCTTGAAATATCGCATTCATTTTACTATTTCTATTAATACAGGCGATTAGTGTTGGCGGTGAATCTGTAATCGAACAAACAGCAGTTACGGTTATTCCACAAGTGCCAGCATCGCCACTTGTGGTTAAGATACTGACTGCTGAGGATAATTGTGCCATTGCTTCACGGAAATTTTTTTGATCAGCTTGTTGTTGCGTCATGATTATTTTCCTTATTCCCCTTAATTTTCCTTATTTTAATGCAGATAAATTATTGGGATTATGCAAATGTGGCACTTTCCAGCCTTTTTCATCATAATCTGCCATGCATTGATCAACCAATGCGATCATTTTATTCATATTTCCCGATGTTTGGGCATGTCGTAAGCATTGCATCCGCACCTCTTCTTGGCTGCCTGCATAATTAATTTCATATAATTCATGCCGCCCCCCAAATTCCGAACCAATCGCATCCCACATAAGTTTTAGGATTTTAATTCTCTCTTTATAATCAATACCATTTGAGCCTCTAACATATTGATGTAAATAACGATCTAACTCAGGATTTTCAAAATCCTTGGTACTTGAAGGCAAATAAATTAGACCACTTGTGACGGTTTGTTCTATCAATTGTTTGATCTTTGGATAAGCAATTGGGGCGAGTACGCGATATGTGTGTAATGCGGTGCTGCTTGGTAATACAGTGCCATTTAGCCATTCTTGCGCCTCCGCCCACATAGCATCAGTTAGTGACCAAAACAAATTGCGCCACGCAACAACCTCACCTAAATCAGCTTGGACACCGCGAAAAGAGGCAACGCCTGTGCAAGTTAAAGCTTTTTGCATTAAACCTGTTAAAAAATCAAGTTTGACCGCTAAGCGCGTACAAGCTTGCATCGGAAATAAACGTGCAAAGCCACCTTGGGTCGTCCAATTGCGACAGCGATCAAAATCACGATAGATTAGAATATTCTCCCATGGGATCAACACATTATCCAAGACTAAAATAGCATCATTTTCATCAAAACGGCTCGATAAAGGATAATCAAAAGCTGAGCCTAACAAGGTTGCTTGCATCTCATATGAGGTGCGTGAGATTAATTTAACTCCATCAACATCCATTGGGGCTATAAACATTAAAGCAAAAGCTGGATCATCCCCCATTACCTGCGCCGAACCAAATCCTATAAAATTATAATTGGTTAATGCAGAATTAGTTGCGACAACTTTAGCTCCATTTACAATCACGCCAGCATCGGTCTCTTTCACCACTTGCACATAAACATCTTTAACCTGATCAGCAGGTTTATCGCGATCAATCGGTGGATTAACAATCGCATGATTAAAATATAAACATGATTCTTGGATGCGTTTAGACCAATTTTTAGCATTTTGGGCATACTCGCCATAATAATCAGGATTAGCCGCTAAAACAGAGGAAAATGCCGCTTTATAATCAGGAGTACGCCCCATCCAGCCATAAGATAAGCGCGACCAATCGGCAATTGCATCACGTTGCTGGCGTAAATCGTCCTTACTTTTTGCTATTCTAAAAAATTTATGCGTATAGCCACCATTGCCCGTATCCGTATCCCAACATAATTTATCTTTAGTAGCAGGATCATGCAACGCATCATAGAGCTTAGCTACTGATGCAGCTGAGTTTCTAAAAGCTGGATGCGTGGTTACATCATCAACTTTTTTCCCATAAATATAAACATTTCTGCCATCTTTTAAACTTGCAAGATACTCTTTACCTGTAAAAGGGCGTGTTTTTTCAGCTCTATGATCTTCTGGATACATTAGTAACTCCTCGTTTTGTGGTTTTAGTAAATTTGTCTTTTTAATAAAACTAACTTTATACTTATTTTAAAATAAGTAACATGCCTTTTTCGGTTAGAAAATTGTACTTTTATGGGATTAAATTTGATTAAATGAAATTAGCACTAAATACTCACTAATATTCATAAAATTAAGCTATTATTAAACTTAATATTATGATAAATAATAGTTATTATATTTAAGATTTAAGCCATTAATTTTTCAATTCCTGAAACCAAGCCCAATACTCCAAATATACTCATGCTAATAATGACAAAAATACCAATCAAGGTCATCCACAGTGGATGTTTATAGTCTTTAACAATGCTCTTTTTATGTGCGGCAATAAGCATAACTGTCAGTGCAATTGGTAAAATAAGACCATTTACAGATCCGACGAGTAATAAAATAATCACAGGC
>BHEQ01000101.1 GCA_003864535.1 Gammaproteobacteria bacterium | reverse complement strand
TCCTCAAGATGCCTTAATTGAGGAGTTTACCCAACTTGGTTATCGCGTATTATTATGCTGCGCAAGCCCGACTCAAAATCATGCTCATATTGGTATGGAGCAATTAAATGAAGCTTTAAAAGATAAAACGAGTATTTTTGTCGGACAATCAGGTGTGGGCAAATCATCCTTAACCAATGTATTACTGCCAGATTTAGGCATAAGAACCCAATTAATTAGCGCCAAAACAGGGCTAGGCAATCATACAACCTCGGCGAGTGCTTTATATGATTTACCCAATGGCGGCTTTATTATTGACTCCCCAGGAGTACGCAGTTTTGAGATTGATCATATGAGCACCGCTGATATAGATCGCGGCTTTATTGAAATTTATCCACACTTAGGACAATGCAAGTTCAGAGATTGTCGCCATTTAAAAGATCCTGATTGTGTGTTTACACAGCTTATCCACACTCAAACAATAAGCCGCAGGCGGATGCAAAGCTATTTGCAAATTAGAGCCGCACATGAAGGCAATACTAAGTAAGCATGCATGCTCATATTATTCATGATACCTCTATGAATTTTATGAGCTTGCTTAGCAAAAAAACACTTAAGCAATAAATATATAACTACTCTATTGATATTAATATTTGATTATATTGATATATCCATATAAAGATTCTCATATCAATTTCTCCCATCTTTTGCTTGACAAAACTAAGCATAATATTTAATACTTCCCTAACTGGTTCGTACCAGTTTTTAAATTTGATTGGAGATATATAATTTGAACTCACCTAATATTATTTTAACAAGAATAGATAATCGTTTGATTCATGGGCAAGTAGGTATTTCTTGGGTAAATACTATAGGTGCAAACCTAATACTCGTCGCCAATGACAGTACTGCTAATGATAAAACTCAGCAAGATATGATGGATATGGTTGTGGCTGATGGCGTTCAAACACGCTATTTTACGCTGCAAAAAACTATTGATGTAATTCATAAGGCGGCGGAGCGCCAGAAAATATTCATTGTGTGTAAAACGCCGCAAGATGTCTTAACGCTCGTTAAAGGAGGCGTTCCCATCAAGTTTGTTAATATTGGCAATATGCACTTTTCAGAAGGAAAAAAACAAATTCATAAAGTCATCTCAGTTGATGAGTCAGATATCGCTGCATTTAATGAGTTAGAAAGCTTAGGCGTAACTTGTGAAGTGCGTGGCGTCCCTGATGCACCAGGTGAGCCTATTGCTAATTTATTGAAATTATAAAAGGATTACAACTATGTTAATGGAAGCCTTATTAATTGGTTTAGTGGCGGGGATAGCAGGTGTTGATCTATTTGATGGATTAACGCACTTCCATCGTCCTGTGGTTATAGGTCCTATTGTTGGGCTTATTTTAGGCGATGTACAAACAGGTTTAATCGTCGGCGGTACTTTAGAGTTGGTATGGATGGGGATGGTTCCCTTAGCTGGCGCTCAGCCACCAAATGTTGTTATTGGTGGGGTCATTGGTACTGCTTTTGCGATAAAAACAGGGGCGGATCCACAAGTTGCAATTGGTGTAGCTGTTCCTTTTGCAATCGCGGTTCAAGGTTGTATTACCATATTATTTACAATTTATTCACCGATGATGCATAAATGTGATCGCATGGTTCAAGCATTAGATTGGCGTGGTATAGAACGGGTCAATTACTTAGGGATGATAATATTATTTTGCTTCTACTTTACAATTGCTTTTTTACCCATCTATTTTGGTGCAGAAGCTGCGGCGGCTGTAGTGAAAAAATCACCACAATGGCTCTTGGACGGCTTAAGTGTAGCTGGTGGAATGATGCCTGCAATTGGTTTTGCAATGCTTATGAAGTTAATGATCAAAAAAGCCTATGTTGCATATTTTATTTTAGGATTTTTAGGTGTAACTTTTCTAAAACTACCGATTTTAGCAATTGCACTAGGAGCTGTCGCTATCGCAATGGCAGATTATTTTAATAGTAGTCGTGCTGCAATCTCTGAAAGCAGTAATCAAGAAGCGTCCAAGGAGGCTGAAGATGGCATTTAATGATGATGATATAAAAATGGCAGAAAAAGAAACCCAGAGAATGGCTCGTTCCTTAGCAACAAGCAAGGTTGAATCTGATGTTTATGTCGATCAAGAACTTGCAGCTCCTCTGACCAAGCGTGACATAAATCAAATGGGGATACGTTCTTTAGCATTACAAGCATCCTTTAATTATGAACGGATGCAAGCAGGGGGTTGGTTATTTACGATCCTGCCTTCATTGCGTAAAATTCATAAAAATGAGGATGATCTACGTAACTCTGCGAAAATGCACATGGAGTTCATTAATGTCCATCCATTTGATGCTACGTTCCTAGCAGGTTTGGTCTTAGCAATGGAGCGCGGCAAGGAAAACATCTCTACGATTCGCGCAGTTAAAGTTGCCCTAATGGGACCTTTAGGTGGTATTGGTGATGCTTTATTTTGGCTAACCTTATTGCCAATTTGCGCAGGAATTGGTGCATCTTTAGCTTTGGAAGGTAGTGTTTTTGGGCCAATTATTTTCTTGCTCATGTTTAATGTTTTTCATTTTAGTATCCGTTTTGGTCTAGCACATTATGGTTATAACGCAGGTACAAGCGCACTCCCCATGCTTAAAGCAAATACCAAACGCATCTCGCATGCAGCATCCATTGTAGGAATGACGGTTATTGGTGCATTAATTGCTTCATATGTAAGACTTTCTACGCCACTTGTGGTTCATGCAGGTGAAGCAGTAGTTGCTCTGCAAGTAGATGTTCTTGATAAGTTAATGCCTAATATACTGCCACTTACATTTACTTTAATCATATTTTATTTGATGAAGCGTAACTTTTCACCTATTAAATTAATCGGTCTAACTGTTGTTTTTGGTGTAGTTGGTAAATATATTGGCTTGCTTTGATTTGTTGTAGCAAATAATATTTATTAGGTAAATACTTTCAGCGCAAACTAAACTTAAGGCCGCCTTTAATCAAGGCGGCCTTAAGTGTTATCCGACATTTCGCACCATAATTAAAATGATTTAACATATGAGTACATCTATTAAGAGTATTTATTTATAATAGCCCTAGTTAAGTTACCCATAAATTTAAAAAACACTTATAAAATAAACCACACCAATAAAACAAGGAGTTATTATGATTACTTTGAAATATAAGGATTTGGCTTGCATTCAAAATCTGAACAATTACAATTGCTCGCGAAAACAATTAATGCAGTTAAAGAAGCCTCACCTCTAGTACAATTAGCGAAGCAAGAACAAAACAGAACACATCTATGTGTGCTCTGTGCTTTTAATAATATCGCAAGCCTTGAAAAATCTAATTTATAGAAGTCACCAACAGAGAGATATTTTATGACAAATCCCATCACAACTCCAATATCAGCAACCATCAGCACAGAATTAATGCACACTGAATTTTTAACACAAGCAGATCCAATTAGCTTACATTGCGTTCAGAGTAAATTCATTGTGTTATATTTTTATCCGAGAGATAGCACTCCAGGGTGCACGATTGAAGCAAGCGATTTTGCAGAACTATACCCAATGTTTATTGAAAAAAACACTGCAATAATTGGAATTTCAAGAGATCCTGTTAAATCTCATCTTAAGTTTGCAGAAAAATATAACCTGCCTTTCTCGTTAATTGCTGATATAGAAGAACAATTATGCCAAGCATTTAATGTTATGCGGCTTAAAAACATGTACGGCAAGCAAGTTAGGGGAATTGAGCGCAGCAGTTTTATTATCACTCCATCAGGTATGATTTTAAAAGAATGGCGTAAAGTTAAAGTTGAAGGACATGCTCATGATGTATACCAATCTATTCTTGATTTGATTGACTTATAATACTTAGATATCAAACACCGCATTGATATTTACCTTAGTCATAATACGCTTAGATTTTTTATCAACATTTTTGAGCATATTTTGCATCTTCTCAGCAATTGATTTTTTAAGTAATCCTTCAAAATTAATATCGCGTAATGTAAATAATAGAGCTGGGTTATGATCAAATCTTGCCCCAACTCCATACAATGCAGCGGCAACATGCTTGCACATATCTGCCCAATCTGGACAAGAACATTCAAATTTAATCTCTTTAGGACTTGGAAATAATCCATTTTTTGGATCAGTAAAAAGATTGGCGAGTGCTTCAGGGAATTTGCCCTCAGCCAATGCTTCAATATTCGCAATTTTGTTGCTACAAGCTGCTGAAATATACTCCCATTTTAAGGGACTTAGCGGCTCAATCTTTATTTTAATCTCATACGGTTTAGATCTACTTCCTTGTACAATTGCGGTCACTAAACCTGCTTGAACCTGTAAATCAAATACCGCATTTCCCCTCACATAACTACGCCCTCTCCCAATTCTGTTGGAATAATCACTATATGCTTCTAAGTTTTTATTCCAAGCAAGACCCCACCAAGTTTCTGCCAGCTTCTTTCCCTCGATCTTAATTGGGTGCAGCTTAGGATTCTTTTTGATGAGCTTTTCAAGTTTTTTTTGATTATCTGCAGCGACAGTCTTTCTTGGTTTATATTCTGGGTAACGATCCCACATAATTGACTCCTAGCCTTACATTAAGGTAACAAGCTGCATGAGCTCATCATTATTTAAGTTACCAATCCAAGTCTCACCTGAACTAGCGACGATATCTCCTGCAAGTTTTTGCTTATCTTCGATCATACTATCTATTTTCTCTTCAATTGTGCCTATTGTAATGAATTTATGCACCATGACATCTTTGGTTTGTCCAATCCTAAAAGCACGATCTGTTGCTTGATTTTCAACCGCAGGATTCCACCAACGATCAAAATGAATCACATGATTAGCACTAGTAAGATTAAGCCCAACTCCGCCAGCTTTTAGGGATAGCACCATAAATGGAATGTAATCTATCCCACAAAATTGCTCAACAAGTTCACTGCGTTTTTTAGCTGGAGTTCCCCCATGCAAGATAAGTCCTGAACGCCCGAAGATTTGCGCAAGATAATCTGCGATTGGCGTTGTCATTTCTTTAAATTGGGTGAAAATCAGCACGCGTTCACGTTTTTCATGAATGGTCTCACAAATCTCTGCTAATTTAGCAAACTTGCCACTGTGCTGGGCATCAAAACTTTGCTGGGCTAGATATTGATCAGGATGATTGCAAATCTGCTTAAATTTCATAATACTTGCAAGAACCAGACCTTTGCGTTCTATGCCTGTTGAGCTAACTAATTTATGTTCAAGATCTTTAACTAACTTATTATATAAAATCACTTGTTTTTTACTCAGACTTGCATAAGCTTTGGTTTCAATTTTATCAGGTAGATCTGAGATAACTTTTTTATCAGTTTTAAGCCGTCTTAATATAAATGGACTGATAACACTACGAATTTTATCGTAATTTTCATTCATATTTAACGTTCTTGTCAGTTGCGAGAATTCATTAGCACTCCCTAAAAGACCTGCGTTTAAAAAGTCAAAAAGTGACCATAAATCAGATAAACGATTTTCTATCGGTGTGCCTGTCATTGCAATTTTAAAATGTGACTTAAGCTGCTTGATGGCTTTAGTTTGCTTCGTTGCAGGATTTTTAATCGCTTGCGCCTCATCTAAGATAAGCACATCCCATTGTGGATCTTTTAGCTCCAAAATACGTAATGCCATCCCATAAGTGGTGATAAATAAATCCGCAGAGTCTAGCTCTAATATTTTGTTTTTATTGTGCAATATTGTATATTTTAGCTGAGGCGTAAATTTTTCTATTTCTTTTTGCCAGTTACCAATTAAAGACGCGGGTAAGATTAATAATGATTTTATACCATCATTTTGGCGCAAGTATTCTAGCAAAGCGAGAATCTGTACGGTTTTACCAAGTCCCATATCATCAGCTAATAACGCCCCAAAGCCTAAACTTTTCATGGTGACTAACCAGTCAAACCCTGTTTGCTGATAATGGCGCAGTGTTGCTTTAAAATCATCGCCTACGGTTAAATTTTTAATTTCTGCAGGATTAGTGAGTCGATGCCTAATGCTGCTTAGCCATGTACCATGCTCAACTTCAACATCAATATCAGCATCTTGAAGCTCGACTCCTAAAGTATTCTTGACATTAAGCTGCATCCGCATTGCATCAACTAGTGTCAAACTGCCTTCCTTTGCAAGCTTATTGGCTTTAGTGTACATGCTAAGCATCGTCTCAAGCTTGGCATGATCTACTTCAACCCATTTACCTTTGAGAAAAGACAAGCCTTCCGTCTGCGCTAATAAAGCCTCTATCTCAGCCTGACTAAAAGAGTCCTCGCCAAAAAATAATTCTGGATTAAAGCTAAGTAGTGCTTTCATGCCAACTTTAGAGGGAGGTTTTTCTCCAATAGAAATAGATAGCTTTAAGCTATTAGTTTTTTTCTTCCACCAATTGGGGATGCGACATAAAATACCGCAACTTTCATAAATTGGAATTTCTTTTAAAAAAGTATACGCATCTTCAGAGGTAAAATGCAGTGGTGAAAACAGCTCCCCACTTTCAACTAGCTCTGAGATTAATTCACTTTGATCAGCAGCTTGGCTTACAGTAACAAGCAGCTTAAGCAAAGACTCATTGTTGTTTTTATATTCTAAAAGTGCATTTTTAAGAGGAATATGTGTTGATTTCTTGCTTTTATTTTTATCTGAACTATTTTTATCGAACTATTTTTATCGAACTATAGGTCGCTAAAAAAGCAAATGGATAATCGGCTGATTTATTCTCAACCAGATGAAAAAATACACGCCCCATAACGCGCATTTCAGGATTATGCGCATACAAAAATGATTCTAGCGTACCTTTATAGGCTTTAAATTCAATTGCAAATGCATCAGATAATTCCTGCCAAATTGCCTGAATCCAATTAATATTGACATGCTCAACCCCAAGCGCAAAGGGCACTAAATGCAAGAGCTCTAGTGATATTTCAACATCTAATTTAGGTACATTCTGCATGAGATCAAATGTTTGATTTTCAGATAATACGCGCATAAATTGGCTACAAATTTTATGGATAAAAAGAAGTGATGGCGCCATACCTAATGTATCTTTTATAAACCCAAAATAAAATAGTGCGTGTGAGGGATTTACTTTAAAATCATCAACAAATTGATTATTTTCATAATAATTTATAGTTTCGTGCAAACTTATATTTTCTCTTATCTCATAATCCAACAAGAGACCTTTATTTAAATATATCG
>BHEQ01000100.1 GCA_003864535.1 Gammaproteobacteria bacterium | reverse complement strand
AAAATCCTTTTTCACTTGAAATAGGTAACAATTCGTTAAATATTAGTTAGCTTAATATTTATGTGCCTAGCTTAATAAAAATATTCTTTAAAAACAATATTTGGATCAAGGGTGTGATAAATTTAACTTGCAAAAAAATCAAAATAAGATATAAGGCTCAGAAAACTATTTAGGTTTTGCATATTTGACTCCATCTTGTACCCTCATTTTGAAACCAGATTTTGAATCCATATTTTATATACTCATTATAAATTTTTTATTAATTTACTTAAACAATACTATTAAAGGCACCTATGGCAGAAGATTTTGAAGATGAAGACGCGTTAACTGAAGATGCTGAAGAAACCACTGATCTTGCAGATATAAAAGTACCAGACAAAGCAAAATGGCGTGATATTGAAAAAAAACGCGAAGAGAAAGAGCTTAAAAAATTAATTAAAGATAGTTTTGATGATTTTTAGATTGACATCTATCAAAAACAAGGCAAAAAAATAAGTAATAAAGTTATCTAAAGCATTCCTAGTCTTGCTATACTGCTTTAGCATTTTATTGTAATAATATCTTGTTTTACCTATTATCTTAATATGATTTTTATTAAATACTTATATCTGAAGTTTTTATATCTAACATTAATATCTAACATTAAGGAACACATCATATGAAATCACCTGTTCGTGTAGTAATCACAGGAGCTGCGGGCAATATCGGTTATGCCATGGCGTTTAGAATAGCCTCTGGTGATATGCTCGGTAAGGATCAACCGATCATCTTACATCTTTTAGAAATCACACCAGCTTTAGATGCGCTTAAGGGCGTGGTGATGGAGTTAAATGACTGTGCTTTTCCAACACTTCATAGCGTTATTGCGACAGATGACTTAAATGTCGCGTTTAAAGAGGCTAATTACGCGATGTTAGTAGGTTCGCGTCCACGCGGTCCTGGTATGGAGCGTAATGATCTTTTAACTGCTAACGGTGCAATTTTTGGACCACAAGGCCGTGCTCTAGATCAACATGCGGCGCGGGATGTTAAAGTTCTGGTCGTAGGTAATCCTGCCAACACAAATGCGCTTATTGCGATGAAAAATGCGCCGAACTTAAAGCCGAGCCAATTTACGGCGATGACGCGCCTTGATCATAATCGCGCGATGAGTTTAGTTGCTGAAAAAACGCATAAGCATGTTAATGACATCAAAAAGATGACTATTTGGGGCAATCATTCATCGACGCAATATCCTGATTTAAGCAATGTTGTCATCAATGATAAAAAAGCTGAATCTTTGGTTGATCGCGCTTGGTATGAAAATGACTTTATCCCGCAAGTGCAACAACGTGGCGCCGCTATTATTAAAGCACGCGGTGCATCTTCTGCGGCATCAGCGGCATCTGCTGCGATTGATCACATGCGTTCATGGGCATTGGGTACGCCTAATAATGATTGGGTCAGCATGGGCGTTGCTTCAGATGGCTCTTATGGAGTTGCGGAAGGTATTATTTACTCTTATCCTTGTGTTTGTAAAGATGGTCAATATCAGATTGTTCAAGGCTTAGTTATTGATGATTTTTCTAAGCAAAAAATGCTTGCAACAGAAAAAGAATTACGTGAAGAGCGTGACGCAATTGCAAATTTATTAGCTTAAGTTTGTTCTCTAAGTCAATCTAAATAGCCCTTGATAGGGCTTTTTTATACTTAAAATTAGCAAAACATTTAAATCCACCCGTCACAATATGGCTTTTAAAATCCTTAACTTAATTGCGTTTGGGGATTAGCCACCAGTGCTCTGTTGCTAGTGTTTGCTGGCTTATATTAATTATCTTATCGGTAAGATCAATCTTAAGCATCCCATCTGCTGCATTAAATGCTTGAATATTTTGTGCTTGAATACTTGTTGCTACCTGTGGATGGAGCTTACGCGTGGATAATATAATCCTTAAGTTCGGATTATTTTTTAATGCTTTAGATAAAATGAAATCTGGTGAGCGTCCTTGTTTAGGCATGAGTAAGATATCGGGTATATTTATAAAATCAGGTCTGCTGATTAATAAATTAGTTAGATGCGCCCATTCACTCTTGGTTATATCGCTAATTAACCAAATAATATGCCCATTAAGCTTAATCTCTAAACTACAACTTGAAACACTTGGTAGCGGCTTGATGCTGATATGTGGATGCACGATGGACTTGGAGCATAAAATGGCATCTTCAATGTATGTCGCTAAGCTTGGTGTGGTAATAATTTTAGCATCTGGAAAAGCATTCCGCATGGTTTTAGTCCCGCCAATATGCTGCGCATTGTCATGACTTAAGACAAGATAATCTAAATTATTAATCTGCATGGATTTCAAACTTGGCAAGATCACTGTTTTTGCGGTTTCATAGCCATTGTAATACCTGCCATTATCATAAAGTAAGTTAAGTGATGGTGTTTGCATAAGCAGGGCGAGCCCCTCGCCACTCGGGAAAACAAGCAGCTGCGCCGTAGTTTGCGCAGATTTAAGCTTAGATTGATTTATATAAATTAAGCTGCCAAATATAAGAGATGCAAGAGATCCAAGCAATATCCAAGCTGTGCGAGATTTCTTAATTATTATATTTATTTTTTGGATTATAAATTCACGATAAAAAAGGCTAAATACCAAAGCCATGCTGATCAATAAACTTATACTTAAATTAGGTAGGTTAATCGATATTTCATGATAAGGCAGGCGTGTTGAGGCACTTAGAGCATCTTTTAAAAATATCATAAGCTGATCACTTACGCTAAATAAATAGTTTGATAGATACGCGCTGATAGATGAGCTTGGTAATAACCAGATTAAGACCGCAGACATGAGCACGGGGATTAAAAAGAGCGTACAAAAAGGAATTGCAATTAAATTTGTAAGCGGGCTAATCAAAGATATTTTACCAAAAAAGTGGGCGGTAATAGGTGCTAAAACAATGCTTAAACTTAACTGGGTATAGAATAATATTTTTAAAATAGAACGCAGATCTAAGGCATTAATATGCTGCTTATAATATTGTAAGTGTTTGCTTGCAGTGTTATTTAAATATTCTTTTTTTTTGCTCAAATTTGTTTGTAAGATTAAGCACGCAACCGCTAGAAAAGACAGCCAAAATCCAGCTTGAAAAATTGAGGTCGGCTGAAGCAATAATATGATCAGTAACGCACTATATAGATTATTCATGCTCATCAATAATCCTCGTCTAATTAAACAAATCATTACGATAACAAACATAATCAAAGCGCGTGCAATAGGTAAGCCAAACCCTGCAAAATAGGCGTAAAGCACACTTATGATAATGCTCAAATAGGCTGCTATAATAAATGGCGCAGGTTTTTTAATACTGCATAAACCTAGAGTTATCCTAAATAATATAAATAACCAGCCCGCGATAATAGATAAATGTAATCCTGAAATTGAAACTAAATGAATCGTTCCTGTTTGCCGAAAGAGCTCCCAATCATCTTGGTGCATAAAAGTTGTAATTCCTGTGCTTAATGCACTTAAAATAGCACCATTTTCAGGGAAATTATCCACAAGGTACGCATTTAATTGATTCCGCGCTTGATTAATAATACTTGGGGGCTTAACTTGGGTTAGATTGGTTATATCTGCGCGCGCAATTATTTTTCGGCTTATTTGAGAGTAGATTGCAGGCTTTTTTCCAGTAAAAAGAGCCTCAACAATTGGCTTTAAATGGAGCTCCCCTGAATAATGTGCATTCAGGACTAAAGCACCTCCAAGTATATCTTCATATTTTGGTTTATTTTTTATATCAACGAGATCGACACTAAGAACATATGAATTTAAATGGGCAAACTTAGGCGCATCAAGAATCTTAATATTAATCCTGTTTGGATAAATATTGGTAATTATAAAGCGTGCTTGCAATGTATCTGGGAAAGAGAATTTAGCATTATTAAAAGAGCTAAAAGAGACTATTCCAAGCCCGCTCCCAACGCTTAAACCAAGTCCAAAGAGTAATATTTTAAATTTTAAACTATGATTTTGGATGCTAAAAAATAGCACGGCACACAGCACTATCATAAAAGCTAAAATAGCAATTAATGCTGTAAATGCAAGTGAGCTATAGCCTAGGAGCAAGAGGCTAAATAGCACAGCAAGAGCTAATTGCGGCATATTTTACCTCTTAATATATTAATTAGATTAACTTGCATTAAAGCATTAATGATTTTTGTAAGCTACATAAATATCACACTGTTAAGTTAAGTTTTGAAAATATGCTTATATCAGACATTTAGCGATATTTAATTACACCCCCCTAAATCCCCCCTTGGCAAGGGGGACTTTTACCGCTCCTACCCTTGTAAAGGGGAGGTTTGGAGGCAACGCCATCAAGTTAAGGGCTTACTGAATCTCCTCTCTAAATCCCCCATTCGCAGGAGGACTTTTACCGCTCCTCCCCTTGTAAAGGGGGAGGTTGGGAGGGGGTATTTATTTAATTTATAGCTAGGCTCGCCCTACTTGAATTTTTAAGGATGCGCCCCATTTTATGCTCAGCCTTAGTCAATTTATTGATTATTTTTGCTTTTATATATCAAATTTTAAATTAACCTAAATTTATCGAGGGACTTTATGTCTAATAATGTTGAAACAATGCAATTCCAAACAGAAGTTAATCAATTATTAAAATTAATGATTCATTCTTTATATTCAAATCGCGAAATTTTCTTACGTGAATTAATCTCCAATAGCTCAGATGCTTTAGATAAACGCCGTTTTGCAGGTCTTACTAATGAAAAAATAATAGAAAATCAAGGTCTTGCTCAAATTGATATCACTTTTAATAAAGATGCTAAAACAATAACTATCGCAGATAACGGCATCGGCATGACTAAGGATGAAGTTATTGATAATATTGGAACAATTGCTAAATCTGGAACAAAAGCATTTTTAGAAAAACTTGAAGCAGATCAAAAATCAGCCTCGCAAATGATCGGGCAATTTGGTGTGGGCTTTTACTCAGCTTTTATTGTCGCCCAAGAGATTGAGCTTTGTACGCGTAAAGCTGGTGAGAATGCTGATACAGCCACAACTTGGCGTTCTAAAGGTGAAGCTGAATTTAGCTTAGAAACAAGCGTTAAAGAATCTGTCGGTACAAGTATTATTTTACATATCCGTGACGAGCATTTAGATTTACTCAGTGATTGGACTTTAAAAAATATTATTCAAAAATATTCAGATCATATCGCCTTCCCTGTATTTATGACCACAGAAAAAGAAGTTCCTGATGAGGATAATGCTGAAGATGCTGATAACATTGAAAGTACTGAAAGCACTGAAGGTACTGAGAGCAAAGTAAAAGCTACAAAATTAGAAACTAATGTTGAGCAAATCAATCAAGCCACTTCTTTATGGCAGCGTGCTAAAAAAGATATTAGCGATGATGAATATACTGAATTTTACAAGCATGTAGCCCACGATTATCAAGCTCCACTTACATGGGCACATAATCAAGTTGAGGGTAAAGTTTCTTACACCTCTTTGCTGTATATTCCAAGTGTAGCTCCTGCTGGGATGTGGGAACAAAATGCAACTCATGGAGTTCAACTGTATGTGCAACGCGTATTTATTATGGATGGTGCGGATAAATTAATGCCACGTTATTTGCGTTTTGTAAAAGGCGTAATTGATGCAGCTGATCTGCCTTTAAATGTCTCGCGTGAGATTTTGCAATCATCAAGCACGGTTGATTCTATTCGCCAAGGCGCAACTAAGCGCATTTTAACAACCCTTGAATCTTTAAGCCAAACTGATGTTGAGAAATATAAAATTTTCTGGGCACAATTTGGACGGATGTTAAAAGAAGGCATGGGTGAAGATTTTGCAAATCGCGAAAACCTCTCTAATTTATTACGTTTTTCATCAACGAGTGATGATACGCAAAGCGTTTCTTTAAAAGATTATGTTGCGCGTATGGGAGATGCCCAAGATAAAATTTATTATCTAACCTCAGATAATCTAAATACTGCCAAAAACAGCCCCCATCTTGAAATATTCAAGCAAAAAGGCATTGAAGTATTATTAATGACCGAATCTGTAGATGACTGGATGATGGGCTTTATGTATGAATATGAAGGTAAATCATTCGTGCATATCGCTAAAGGTGATATTAATTTAGATGCTGCTGATGATAGTGCTAATCCTGATGCGAAAAAAGATGAACCAGAAAATTCTGATCACGATAAAGCTTTGATTGAAAAAATAAAACTCGCACTAGGCGATAAAGTTGAAAGTGTTAAAATCTCGAAGCGTTTAACTGATTCAGCATCGTGTTTAGTCCGCTCGCAACAATCACTGAGCGCACATTTTGAAAAAATGCTGAAAGATGCAGGACATGAAGTTCCAACAAGCAAACCATGGCTTGAAATTAATCCAAAGCATCCTTTGCTTATTAAAATTGCCGCAACTGATGATGCCGCTGATTTAGCTGTATTAGCTTATGAGCAAGCAATCTTACTAGAAGGCTCGCAATTAGAAGATCCAGCAGGATTTGTCGCACGTTTAAACCGCTTGATGAGTTGATTTATGTGTTATAGCTAGTTATGACTGATAATAGATAATTAATAATAAAAAGCCCATAAACTAAATGCTTATGGGCTTTTGTTATTTATCCGTCATTAATTTCACACCAAAATCCGTGAAATATAAATCACTTATAACTTAACCTTACGTAAACGTAAAGCATTCATCACAACTGAGACGGAACTTAATGCCATCGCTGTTGCTGCAAAAATAGGATTTAAAAACCCGAACATTGCTAGCGGAATCAAGAGTGTATTATATAAAAACGCAAAAAAGAAATTTTGTTTAATATTTTTAAGCGTAGCTTGCGATAAGTGGATCGCCGCCATAATCTGCCTAATATCACCTTTTATTAAGGTGATTGCCGCATTTTCAATCGCAATTTGCGCACCATTGCCCATTGCAATACTTAAATCTGCCATTTTAAGAGCTAAGGCATCATTCACGCCATCGCCTATCATTGCCACAATTTTATCTTGAGCTTGATATTCTTTAATTAAATCTAATTTTTGCTGCGGCAAACATGGCGCGTAAATCTCGGTAATTCCAAGCTGCGTCGCAATTGGCAATACATTTGCTAATTGATCCCCACTTGCGATAATTGCCTTGATATGAGCCTGTTTTAAAGCAAGCATGAGCTCATGAGCTCCTTGTTTTATCGGTGCATGTAATAAAAACTCGGCGATTAAATTTAGATTATTAATATTATGATTATTGGGCTTATGT
>BHEQ01000099.1 GCA_003864535.1 Gammaproteobacteria bacterium | reverse complement strand
ATCTACAAAGGATTTAGATGCTTTACGTCAAGATGGACGTAATAAGGGTGGTGCTGCGAATAAAAAAGGGCGTAATTCTGAAAAATTCGTGCGCTTTGGGGGTAATGATGACGATGCAAGCCAGCGTCGTGGTGGGAATAAACGTAAAAAACCAACTCAAGATCATGGCTTTAATATGCCAACGTCAACCAGCTCCATAGAAGTTGGCTTACCTGAAACAATTTCAGTATCAGATCTTGCGCATAAAATGTCTTTAAAAGGTACCGCTGTAGTTAAAGCATTAATGAAGCTTGGCTCTATGGTTACTATAAATCAAATCCTTGATCAAGAAACCGCAGCTATTGTAGTTGAGGAGCTTGGGCATACTTATAAAATGGTCGCAGAAAATGCGCTTGAAGAAGAGTTGAATCTAGCCATAGCTGTAGGTACAGCGGTTAATCGTGCTCCTGTTGTTACAATTATGGGACATGTTGATCATGGTAAAACATCAACTCTTGATTATATTAGGCGTACCCATGTAGCTACAGGTGAGGCGGGTGGGATCACTCAACATATTGGGGCATATCACGTTAATACTCCTAATGGCATGGTGACATTTTTAGATACCCCAGGACATAGCGCGTTTACCGCAATGCGTGCCCGTGGTGCTAAAATTACCGATATCGTCGTGCTTGTTGTGGCGATTGATGATGGCGTAATGCCGCAAACGATAGAAGCAATCCAGCATGCGAAAGCTGCCAACGTGCCGTTAGTTATTGCGGTAAATAAGATTGATAAACCTGGAACTGATCGCGAGCATATTTTAGCTGAGCTTTCGCAACATGGTGTGATTTCAGAAGAGTGGGGCGGCGATAATATATTTTGTTATATCTCGGCTAAAACTGGTGAAGGGATTGATAATCTGCTTAATCAAATCCTCGTTCAATCAGAAGTTTTGGAACTTGCAGCAATTGCTGATGGTCCTGCTAAAGGCACGGTAATTGAATCGCGCTTGGATAAAGGGCGCGGTCCTGTTGCGACTGTTCTCGTGCAATCAGGCTTATTGAAAAAAGGTGATATCATCCTTGCAGGCGTTGAGTACGGGCATGTGCGCTTACTTATGAATGAAAAAGGTGAGCAAATTTTAGAAGCAGGGCCGTCTATCCCTGTTGAGGTTTTAGGTCTTTCTGGCATTCCAAGTGCTGGCGATGATATGGTTGTAGTTCAAGATGAGCGTAAAGCGCGTGAAATTGCATTGTTTAGACAAGGCAAATTCCGTGATGTTAAATTAGCACGCTTGCACACAACTAAGCTTGAAAATATATTTGAAAATATGGCAGAAGGCAAAATAACAACGGTTAATGTTGTGCTAAAAGCTGATGTTCAAGGCTCTATCGAGGCGATTTCAAATGCCTTAACCGATCTGTCTAATGATGAGGTTCGGGTTAAAATCGTTTCAACTGGAGTTGGTGGTATTACTGAAACTGATGCGAATCTTGCTGTTGCATCAAGTGCGATTGTCATAGGCTTTAATGTACGTGCTGATGCAAGTGCACGCCGAATTATTGAGGAAGATGGTTTAGATCTACATTATTACAGTATTATTTATGAGGTTGTTGATGAAATCAAACGCGCCTTAGAAGGTAAACTTGCTCCAGAATTTAAAGAAGAGATTATCGGCATTGCTGAAGTTCGTGATGTATTTAGATCACCTAAATTCGGCGCAATTGCAGGCTGTATGGTGACTGAAGGTCTGATCAAACGTAAAGCACCAATTCGCGTCCTGCGCGAGCATGTAGTTATCTATCAAGGCGAGCTTGAATCACTGCGCCGCTTTAAAGAAGATGTAAATGAAGTGCGTAATGGCTATGAATGTGGCATTGGCGTTAAAAATTATAATGATGTCAAAGTAGGCGATCAAATCGAGGTCTTTGAACGCATCCAAGTAGTGCGCACGCTCTAAAAACTATAAGGGCTAGGATTATCATTACCAAAGCCCTTAAAAGCCATTAACTTAAAAGGAAATACAATGACTGGAGTATCTCGAACACGCCGTATAGGCGAGCAGCTTAAACAAGAGATCTCTTTACTTATTCGTAAAGAGGTTCGTGATGCGCGTGCGGTTATGGTATCTGTAACCATGGTTGATGTCGTGCGCGATTTATCTCAAGCTAAAGTACTCGTAACTTATTTAGGTCCGCTTGAAGATCGTTTGGAAGTGATGCAAGCGTTAAAAGATCAAGCAGGGACGATTAGAAGTGCTTTGGGTAAATTATTGCGCTTGCGTACTATTCCTAAACTATTTTTTATCTATGATGAACAATTAGAAAAAGCATCCGCACTTTCAAACCTTATCAATCAAGCCGTCGCTAAAGATGCGCAAGTTGCTAAAGCGCGTGGTGATATTGATCTTGATCCTGTTATTAATCAAGATATTGATCAAGATATTAATATAGATGCAAATCTAAGCAAATCAAGTGAATAAGTAACGATGAGCCTTCCTGAAAATCATATTGAGTTATTAAGCCCTGCGCGTGATCTTAGCATTGGACGGGAAGCTATTTTACATGGAGCGGACGCTGTATATATTGGCGGACCGTCCTTTGGAGCGCGGCACAGTGCGCATAATAGCGTCAGCGATATTGCAAGATTAGTTGAATTTGCACAGATCTATAATGTTAAGATTTTTACAACGCTCAATACAATTTTGCATGATAATGAATTAGATGCAGCTCAAAAGCTCATTTATCAACTCTATGATGCTGGGGTTAGTGCTTTAATTATCCAAGATATGGGGATTTTAAAGCTTGATATCCCGCCAATTGATCTGCATGCATCAACTCAATGTGATATTCGTAACCCGGCAAAAGCTGCGTTTTTGGCAAATGTTGGTTTTTCCCAATTAGTCTTAGCGCGCGAGCTTGATCTAACCCAAATCAAACAAATCTCAGCGGTAACAGCTGCAACTCTAGAATTTTTTATTCATGGGGCATTATGTGTGGCATATTCTGGGCAATGCTATATTTCTCATGCACAAACAGGGCGCAGTGCTAATCGTGGTGATTGTTCACAAGCTTGCCGCCTACCTTATACGTTAAAAGATTCAAGCGGAGCTGTGGTTGCGTTTGAACAGCATTTATTATCGATGAAAGATAATAATCAAAGTGCCAATTTATTGCATTTAATCAATGCAGGAGTGCAATCTTTTAAAATTGAAGGGCGTTATAAAGATTTAAATTATGTGAAAAATATCACGGCTTTTTATCATCAGCAACTTGATTTAATTATGGAAAATAAGCAACATAATAATATAGAATTTAAACGCACTTCAACTGGAACGACAACTCATTATTTTATTCCTAATCCTGATAAAACCTTCCATCGCGGTAATACTGACTATTTTGTAAATGAGCGTCATGGTGATATTGGCGCATTTGAATCTCCAAAATTTGTCGGTTTGCCGATTGGTGAACTTACGGGTGTTTTTAAAGATCACTTGCGTATCAAAACAAATGCACCTTTAGTTAATGGTGATGGTTTAAATTTATTAATTAAGCGTGAAGTCTTTGGCTTTCGTGCAAGTACCGTTGTTGAAATTGCCGCTTTAGATTATCGGGTTTATCCTAATGAAATGTTAGAGGATTTTGCAAAACTTAAAAATGGAACACTTGTGAATCGTAATTTAGATCATGCATGGGATCAAGCCTTAAATAAAGAATCTGCGCTACGTAAAATCCAAATAAAAAAAATGCTATTAAGTGAAGATATTAATGCAAAATCATTAATATTAACTTTAGTGTGTGAATCTGGAATTAAGATCAGCAATTTTGTAGCAATTAATTTAGAAATCGCTAAAAATCAAGATCATGATATCCAGAATGTAAGCCAAAATATAAAAAAGAGCTTAGCTAAACTTGGGCAAACAGATTTCTTTTTGGAAAATATAGATACGGATATCTTGCTTGAATTATCCCAAAAATGGTTTATACCTAATGCAGTTATCAATCAATTACGCCGCGATGCAATTGCAAGCTTAACTGCTGCGCGGATTAAGGCACATAAAGACGCACGAGAAACACGTAAAATCATACCAAATCTAGCGGTAGTCTATCCTGAAGTATCATTAACTTATCTTGCTAATGTGTATAATCATAAAGCACGCGAGTTTTATGCAGATTATGGAGTTAAGCTTATTGATAATGCTTATGAATCCCATGAAGAAAAATCAGAAGTGCCAGTAATGATCACCAAACATTGCTTACGTTTTTCTTTTAATTTATGCCCAAAACAAGCGAAAGGGGTGACAGGCGTGATGGGACAAATCCGTGCCGAACCTATGCAGCTTATTCATAATGATGAGATTATTAATTTAAAATTTAATTGTAGAGCGTGTGAGATGCAGGTTATGGGAAAAATAAAACCGCATATCTTGCGCCAAGCACTAGCTGGTAGCTAAATCTAAGAGATTAACACAAGTATGTTGCGACTTTAAAAGAGCCATCTAGCACATCTTTCATTGCTCGCAGTAGAAATAATTGGTGTCCGTCCAAGTAAAATAGATTAATAAAATGTAGCGCAATACAAACTCTCAGCTATAATAAGCGCAACTATTTTAAGTTTACACAATCTAACAATAATCGGAATTAATTGTGAAATCCATAAAAACAAACAATCCTAAAGCACTCAAAAAACATACTCTTGTGATTATATTTATCTATATTTTCGCGTGTTTATTTATACAGAAAACTTGGGCAAATGAGTATATATATAAGGCAAAAGCTGGGGATAGTCTTTGGAATATTAGTAAAAAACATCTAATTGATATGAAATATTGGTCGCAATTAATTGCACTTAACAAGCTCCCTGACCCAAATAATATCGCCGAAGACACAATTATTAGAATCCCAATACAATGGCTTCATCAAGAAAATGGCTCTGCAAAATTAATTTATACTACAGGGGATGTGCAGATTATATTTCATGATGCCTCAAAAGTATCTTTTTCTAATGCAAAAAAAGTTACGCAAGGGCTAGAAGTTACCTTATTAGAAGGATCGATAATTAAAACAGGTAAGGATGCTTTAGCCACGATTATCTTTTTAGATGGATCGCGTTTACTTGTGCAAAGTAATAGTGAGTTAAAATTAGAAGGCTTAGATGTATTGGGCGATGGCACACTTTCTGATATGAACTTATATTTAGATAAGGGAAGTATAACTAATGATGTTAATCCTAACAAAGAATACAATATTCGCTATGAAATACATACGAAACTTGCGACAACTTCTGTCAGAGGCACTAAATTTACAGTGAGCGTTGGGCAAGATGATCTACCCACGATTGCCGAGGTTTTGCGGGGCAAGATAGTCGTTAAATCAAATAAAACAGATATAGAAAATGATGTTACAAAAGGACGTGGTGCGATTATTTCTGAAGATGGTGAAGTTCAGATTCATAATCTGCCCAAAGCTCCATTTCTTGGGGGTATTCCTCCTATTATTGAACGCAGTCCTATAAATATTGTGTTGCCAGAGGTGCAAAATATTAAAGGGTATCATACTGTTATTATTATTAAAGATGATGATCAATATCGTCATGTTTCCAATGAAACTATCCATAAATCCAATATTATCAGTCGAGATATTCCAGATGGTAATTATACAATGATTGTAGCTGCCATTAATGATAAAAACCTTAAAGGTGAAGAGGCACGCTATGATTTTATTTTAAAAGCGCGCCCGATACCTCCGATTATTATTTCACCTCAAATAGAGAAACCAGTATCAACTAAAGATATTCAATTTAAATGGGCTAAGCAAACTAGTATAAGTGCTTACCGCTTAGAGATTGCTCAAGATTTTAAATTTGATAAGCTTATATTGCAAAAAGATATTTCGGGTAGCTCTTCCTTCTTGCTCCAAGAGCGTCCTAAGTCGGGCACATATTTTTGGAGAATAGCCGCGATTTCAGTAAAAGATGGACAAGGACCTTTTTCAGATCCAATCTCATTTAAGATTTTGCCCCATGCTCTAAAATTAGATGAGGCAAAATATAAAGATAATACCTTAACATTACGCTGGAATAATGCGGGTGATAATTTTAAATATCGCTTTCAAATATCTCAAGAGCGCAGTTTTAAGAATATATTATTAGGGCGCATTGTTACTAAAAACTTCACTGAAATTAAGAATTTATTAAGTGGAACTTACTATTTTAGGCTCCAAATAATTAGTGAAGATGGATTTGAAGGAATTTGGGGACAGCCCCAAACATTCACGATTACATCTGGGAGCTTTAAGGATTACTTATTATTGCCATTAAAGTTTTTACGTGAATAAACGCACATTACTAAAATAATTACTCGAATTTTAAGTAAATTAACTCTATAATTACCGATTATTTTTATAAAAGTAGGTGCATTGTGGCGATTGATACAATATATGGGTTTCATGCAGTAACTGCGGCGATTAATTCTTCTAAAGTTTTAAAAGTCTATATTGAAGCAGCATCTTCGCATAAAGTGCCAAATAAGCGTTTAGCTGAGCTTTCAGCATTATGTGAAGAGCTTAAAATAAAAATAGACAAAGTAGATGATCATACATTATTTACCCTTGTCGGTGAAGTCAAGCATCAAGGTGTTGTTGCTGAAGTTGAAGCTAAAAATTCCCTTGGTGAGCAAGATTTATATGCGCTCCTTGATAAACTTGAGCAGCCACCTTTCTTATTGATTTTAGATGGCGTAACTGATCCACATAATCTTGGAGCTTGTTTAAGAAGTGCTGAAGCATTTGGTGTGCACGCGGTAATCGCGCCAGCTGACCGAGCTTGTGGTTTAACACCTGCGGCGCGTAAAGTCTCTAGTGGCGCAGCTGAACGCATAGCTTTTGTGCAAGTAGTTAATTTAGCGCGTACTTTAGAAGCCTTAAAAAAACGTGGAATTTGGCTTGCAGGTCTTGCTGGTGAGAGCAAGCAAACAATATATCATGCTGATTTTAAAGGACCTCTGGCGATAATCATGGGTGCGGAAGGTGAAGGCATGCGGCGTTTGACTAGAGAAAGTTGCGATTTTTTAATTAACATCCCGATGGCAGGATTTATTGAAAGCTTAAATGTATCTGTTGCAACGGGAATAACTCTTGCTGAAGCCGCACGTGTTCGTCAAGATCTTAGTGCTGTATTAACTAAAAAATCATAAGGGCACATCTATTTTTGCTTTTTCTACGTTACGCAATTTTACTAAAATGCTCATTTACCTATGTAAACTGCGCTTTTAATAAAATTGCAAGCCTTGAAAAATCTAATTAATAGAAGTCCCCTAAAGTTAAGCT
>BHEQ01000098.1 GCA_003864535.1 Gammaproteobacteria bacterium | reverse complement strand
ATATTGATTATAACAGAGTCATAGTTTATTGTGATTAGTCTATTTATTAATTAGCATAGTCAATATGATAAGCACGCCTTTTGATTACAAAGCATTCTTAAACACTTGCCCAAAAAATAGCGGCGTTTACATGATGCGTGATCTTGATTTAAAAATTATTTACGTTGGTAAAGCTAAAAATCTTAAAAATCGTCTAAGCAGTTATTTCAGATCTAAGCAGCAATCGCCTAAAACCACCGTTCTCATCACCCATATTCACATTATCGATATCACGATAACACCGACAGAAACAGATGCATTAATTTTAGAAAACAATCTTATAAAGCAACATAAACCGCGGTATAACGTGCGTTTAATTGATGACAAATCCTATCCTTATATCCATCTATCTAAGCATCTTTATCCAAAATTAAGCTCGTATAGAGGTGGGCGCAAATTAGCTGGCACACTTTTTGGTCCATATCCATCCTCCCAAGCTGTGCGTGATACTTTAGAGATGATGATGCAGATTTTTAAAGTGCGTCAATGTGAAGATGCCTTTTTTAGCAACCGCTCAAGGCCTTGCTTGCAATTTCAGATTAAACGCTGCTCAGCTCCATGTACCTCTGAAATAAGTCAGGCTGATTATGCTGAAGATGTTCTGCGCGCCAGCGAATTTTTGCACGGTAAATCATCTGCGGTGCTCGATGACTTAATTCTTAAAATGGCGCAAGCATCTACATCATTAGCTTTTGAAAATGCAGCTAAGTATCGGGATCAAATCACACAAATCAGGAAAATTCAGTCAAATAATGCGATAGAGGGCAATATTAATTCTTTAGATATTTTCGCGCTACATCTGGAAGCTTCCATTGCATGCATTGCTTTATTAAGTTTTCGCGATGGTAGACTTTTGGGCGCTAAAAATTATTTTCCTGTGATTTATCCAACTGAATTAAAGGAAAATATCCTCAATGCATTTATTAGCCAATTTTATGGCGAGCAACGGCTCCCACCTGCGCAAATTGTTTTAGATCACAATATTGATGATCTTGACTTTTTAAGTACGTATTTATCCAACTTAAGCGGACGTAAGGTTACGATCTTATTTCAAGTTAAAGCTCAGAAAAATCGTTTTCGGAATATGGCAAAAGAAAATGCACTCCAAGCGATTAAAGTTAAATTAGCAGGTAAAGCAAGTATCAGCGCACGCTTAAGCGATTTGCAGAAGGTTTTGCGCTGCGCTAATCCCATCAAGCGTATTGAATGCTTTGATATCTCACATACTTTTGGGGAGCGCACCGTAGCTTCAAATGTTGTTTTCACTCAAGAAGGTTTAAGTAAAACCAATTATCGCCGTTTTAATATTGAGGGGATTACAGGTGGGGATGATTACGCCGCCATGCGCCAAGCCCTAACCCGGCGTTTTCGTAAGTTTGCTTTAGATACAAATAATATAGACTTTCAACATATTGATAATGCGGATACTAAAAGTCGTGATCTCGGAGATATGCCTGATATGGTCTTGATTGATGGCGGGCGCAATCAACTCCAGATTGGAATTGATGTCTTGCAAAACTTGAAAATTGAGAATATTGCCCTAATTGGAGTTGCCAAAGGTGAAGGGCGTAAATCAGGCTTAGAAACCTTATGGATTGCAGGACAAGAAACCCCTTTATTGATAGCAAATGATAGCCCAGCTTTTCATTTGATCTTGCAAATTCGGGATGAGGCACATCGCTTTGCAATTGAAGGACATCGAGCGCGGCGCGATAAAGCCAGAAGGCGTTCGATATTAGAAGATATCCCAGGAATTGGTGAGAAAAGGCGCCAAGCTTTATTGACTAATTTTGGAGGACTCGGTGGATTAAAACAAGCATCTATTGAAGATATCGCTAAGATATCAGGCATTTCTGATGTAATTGCTACTCTTATTTTTCAATCACTTAAAGGCATTGAGACCTTTATCGAATAATATTAACCTTACAGCTTAGTTAAATATTTTGTAACTGTTCAGCTGCTAAAGAAACCTCACCCCTCTCCCAACCGCCGCTTCACAGGGGAGGATCTGTAAAAGTCACGTTTAGATTTTCTGTATCCAAGCTATTGTATTTTACTATAGATCTTTGTAGCAAGCTCTCAACAAGAAAAGTATCATAAGTTCTTATAATTTCTTTATATTTATTTGACTAAATGCAGATATTCTCTTTTTTATTTAATATAGAATGCGTGTTTTTTTAAATATAAGCAGGAAGATAAAATGTCAATAAACACAAATAGCGTTGCTAATCCAGGACCTTTAGGTCTGGCTGGCTTTGGAATGACGACTATATTATTAAACCTTCATAATGCAGGATTTTTCCCGATTGAAGGGGCGATTATTGCTATGGGAATATTTTATGGCGGTATCTCTCAAGTAATCGCTGGAATTATTGAATTTAAAAGAAATAATACCTTTGGGGCAACCGCGTTTACTTCTTATGGTTTTTTCTGGCTAACATTGGTCACAATCTGGATTTTGCCATCATTGGGACTTGCAAAAACATCATCTACATTTCTCGCGTGGTATTTATTGATTTGGGGAGTTTTCACATTCTTTTTATTTTTAGGAACTTTAAAATCCAACCGCGTAGTTATTTTTGTATTTGGTTCTTTGGTTGTATTATTTGCTTTATTAGCTTTGGGTAACTTTACTGAAAATAATACTATTATAAAATTTGCAGGTTGGATTGGCATTATTTGTGGATCAAGCGCAATTTATCTTGCTATGGCAGAAGTTCTAGAAAGTGTATACAAACGCTGGGTTCTACCAATTGGTTTAATTAAATAGTTGTAACTACTCAGCAGAATTAGCATGTTTATTTTTACATGCACGGGGACTTTTACAGCTCCTCCCTTGCGAAGGTTGGGAGGGGTTCTTTTAAAATCTTAACCTAACTTAATTGAGTTGAGTTGAGCTGAGCTGAGGATTGGGGTGAGGCTTCTTTAGCTGCGCATTAGTTACAAAAGTTTTATAAAATTACTAGAGCTTAGTTATGGGATTAATATCTAAGCTCAATCGCTATATTTTAATCATCTATATTTTAATAATTGATATTTTAATGATATTGAGATAGATCAAATTGATGCAAAAGATTAAACTAAGAATATCTTTACAGAACTTTAGAATCTACGACTAACATATTATTTTTATATTAAGGTATAACATGGATATTAAATTAAGAAAACCCCCGTCTAAAAAAATGACTTACACGCTTATTACTGCAATTATTTTTTGCGTAATCAGTGCCTTTGTTCTGGCAACAAGACCACAACCACTTATGCTCCAAGGCGAGGCTGAGACCGAACGAGTTGACCTTGCTTTACGTGTTTCAGGACGTGTCGCGGATCTTAATGCTGATGTTGGTGATTTTGTAAAGATAGGCGACACTTTATTAACATTATCAAGCCCCCAATTAGATGCCCAATTAGCCACAGCCACGGCAACTTTAGCGGTAGCACAGGCTGATCGAACCCGTGTCTATAGTACGCGTCCTGAAACTATTAGCGCGGCAAAATCAAACCTTGAACGTGCTAATGCAGACTTAGTCCTCGCAAAACAATCTTATGATCGTTATGAACAATTAGTTGGAAAAGGCGGTGTATCGCAACAAAGCTTTGATCAAGCATCAAATGCTTATCGGGATGCAACTAAGTTTAAAGATGTTGCTGCGGCTAATTATGATTTAGCCCTAAATGGAAGTAGTGATGAGGAAAAGGCACTTGCTGATGCACAAATCGTCCAATCTAAAGCACTTTTAGAGCAAACTAAAACAGATATTAACGAGCTTACTTTGATCGCACCAGCGGCTGGGCAAGTTATTGTGCGTACCGCAGAAAAAGGGCAACTTTTTAATGCAGGGACTCCTGTTTTTTCAATTATCAATATTAAAGATATTTGGTTTACCTTTAATATTCGCGAGGATCTTTTAAATACAATCAAAGTTGGGGATAAATTTAACGTTAAAGTTCCAGCACTAAATAATCAAGAAATACAAGTAATAATCACGGTGTTAAACCCACAAGGACAATATGCTAATTGGCGTGCAACCAAGGCTACAGGTGATTTTGATCTACGTACTTTTGAGATGCGTGCCAAACCTGTCAATCCTGTCGAAGGATTACGCCCTGGCATGAGCGTTTTAGCGTTATGGAAACGGTAAGCTAAGATGATCACAACTGAGCGTAAGCAAAATAAAGTTAGTGCCATGCACACGGCTCGAATAATCATTAAGCGCGAGCTTAAGCGCATGATACGCTATAAGCTAATTTTATCCATAGGCTTAGTTTTACCGATGATTGCAGGGCTTATTATCATGTTCTTATTTAATACGGGCATAGCGACAGATTTACCGATTGCCGTTTTAGATAAAGATAGAAGCAGCCTCTCGCGCCAGATTGTACGAGCGCTTGATGCAAGCCCTGATCTAAGTGTTGCGTATCGTGTTGATGATTTATATGCCGCGCGCCAATTATTATTATCTGGCAAAATTTATGCAATCGTGATGCTACCAAGTAATTTAGAGCGCGATTCTCTCCTTGGACGCTCACCTGAGATTGTAAGCTTTTATGATAACCAATTTATGACGGCAGGAAGTGTCGTCTCTAAAGGTATTAATGCTGTAATTGGCGCAGTTTCAGCAGATATTAATATTGAACTTGCCACAAAAATGGGCACGCCGCGTTCTGTGGCAGCCGCAAGCTTAAGCCCTATTCCACTCGATCAACATATTTTATTTAATCCAAGTTTAAACTATCAGTACTCCTTATTAAATGGTATCTGGTCTGCGCTTATGCAAATTATAATATGCGTTATAGTAACGTATGTGATTGCGCAAGAACGCCGAAGCTTGCGTAAAAAACGCGTTTTTAGTCGTTTAACAGATTCCAGACCTTTTTTAGGTTTAGCTGCTAAATTATTTCCATACTTAGTCCTTTTTAGCACGATATTAGCGGTGGCGGATATGACTTTCCTCATCTACTTAGGACTGCCATTTAACGGGAGTATTACTTTGCTGCTCATTGGTGGCTTGCTCTTTATGGCGGGTTATTTTTTATATGGGATTATTTTTGCGTATTTATTTAAGTCTGAGAATGCGTTAAGTAATGCAAGCTTGCTTACTGCTCCTGCGTTTGGATTTACAGGAGTTGCATTTCCACGCTTGGCAATGGGTGTTTTCCCTCAAGTATTTGGCGCGATCTTACCCATAACATGGTATATAGAAATTCGTGCAGACCAAACCTTACGTGGTGCAGATTTAAGCGCATCTTTAGTGCCGTTGAGCTATTTATTACTCCTCGATTGCGTCCTTTTGTTGATCGCATTTTTAGTAATTAAACGCAAAACATGGCAGGAAAATAAATTTACAGAGCAACCTCAAAAGGATCTTGCCTTATGATAATAACTTGCTTCCGTCTAGCTCTTGAAGAGCTATGTAGGATTTGGCGCGATAAATCAGTTTTTTCTTTGATGATTATAGCGGGCTTATTTTATATTGCATTTTATCCTCAGCCGTATTTAAATGAGGCAACACGCGATATTCCTATCATCGTTATCGACCATGATCAAAGTATATCAAGCCAGAAATTATTACTGTTAATAGATGCAAGTGAAGGCGCAAAAATTGTGGCACGAGCAGATAATCTAGCCAGTGCCAAAGCCCAACTTTTAGCACGCAAAGCATATGGGATTGTTTTAATTCCACATTATTTTGAGCGTGAAATTCTAGCAGGACGAGCTAGCCCTGTCGCGTTATATGGTGATGGTAATTATTTTCTAATTTATGGCAAACTCGCCGCAGGTGTTGGCGGAGCTGTAGCTACAATGGGCGGTGATATTTCGCTAAAACGTTTGGTTGCACAAGGTTTAGACCCAGTTGCTGCGATGGGTCTTGCCGTACCGTTGCAATCAAGCCAAGTAGCTTTATTTAACCCACAAGGCGGCTATGCAACTTATGTTCTGCCCGCAGCATTTATCTTGATTATGCAACAAACCCTCTGGATGGGAGTTGGTTTACTCTGGAAGTCACGCACACGCAATCGTTATGAAATAGCATTACGTGAAGATTATGGCAGCAGTTTTTTAATAATCTTAATCACAACATTAAGTAAAATATTTAGCTATATGACTCTTTATGGTTTCTTTTTCTGGCTTTATACAATAGTTGTGCCATCGTGGTATAACATCCCCCAGCTTGGCGCAGTTTGGGATCTATTTCTAGTTAGCATTCCATTGCTACTAAGTATTTGTTTATTAGGAATAATAATATCATATTTACTCCCATCAAGGGAGGCAGTTGTCTTATTGATCAGTCCACTTGGAATGATTTTATTTTTTCTTTCAGGAATATCCTGGCCGCATGAAGCCATGCCTGATTTTATCCGCTATATTTCTTATGTTTTCCCAACAACAGCTGGTATAGATGCGGTAGTAAGAATAAATCAAATGGGTGCAACTGTTGCAAATTTGCGTTTTGAGCTTGGCGTATTATGGGTTTTAGTTATGATCTATGGCAGCATAGCAATGCTTTTGGCTTACAAAGATTCCTTAACTCAAACTCAGCTTGAGAAAAGCTAGCAGCATTGATTAATGCGGTTGTGAAGCCCAAATAAATGCGCCTAAAAGCTGCGCTTATACTTAATGCTGCTTATTTTTAAAAAAATAATTCCTTTCAATAAAATAGATACCACGTATCATACTAAAATTCTTAAAAGAGCTTGTTGAAGGATTAATATATGTGTGAATTAATGGGAATGAGCGCCAATACGCCCACGGATATCTGCTTTAGCTTTACAGGATTAATGAAACGTGGTGGCAAAACAGGACCGCATAAAGATGGTTTTGGCGTATGTTTTTATGAAGGGCATGGAATTCGCGCTTTTCATGATCCAGCTCCTAGTTGTGAGTCTGAAATTGCTTATTTAATCAGTCGCTATCCGATTAAAACGCAAACGGTTATTTGCCACATTAGAAAAGCTAATCGTGGACGCGTTTGCCTTGAAAATACGCACCCTTTTATCCGCGAATTATGGGGAAGGCAGTGGTCATTTGCCCATAATGGTCAGCTTAAAGGCATCAAAAAAAAGAAGTTAACATATTATCGTCCTGTCGGCACTACAGACTCTGAGCATGCATTTTGTTATGTGCTTGATAAAATTCGGGGGGCATTTCCAACACAGCCGCAGACACATAAAAAAAATGAATTGCTTAATGCATTAATTAAAGAGATAAGCGAGGAATTAAGTGAATTGGGGATTTTTAATTTTCTACTAAGTAATTCAGAGTTCTTATATGCTCATTGTGGCAGTAAACTATCTTGGATTACGCGCCGTGCTCCATTT
>BHEQ01000097.1 GCA_003864535.1 Gammaproteobacteria bacterium | reverse complement strand
TCACCATCTTAACATTATCGCCTGGCATTACCATTTCTACACCTTCAGGTAATTCGCACGCACCAGTTACATCCGTAGTACGGAAGTAAAACTGAGGACGATATCCCTTGAAAAATGGAGTATGGCGACCGCCTTCATCCTTACCTAAAACATAAATTTCTGCTTCAAACTTGGTATGTGGCTTAACTGAACCTGGTTTTGCTAATACTTGACCACGTTGGACATCATCACGCTTCGTACCACGTAATAAAACACCAACATTATCGCCAGCTTGACCTTGGTCTAATAATTTACGGAACATTTCAACGCCAGTACAAATTGATTTAACTGTGTCGACAATCCCAACAATTTCAATTTCTTCACCAACTTTAACAATACCTGACTCAATCCGTCCTGTTACAACAGTACCGCGACCTGAGATTGAAAATACATCTTCAATAGGAAGTAAAAATGCTTTGTCGATTTCACGGACAGGATCAGGAATAAACGTATCTAACGCTGCAACTAATTTGATGATTGAAGGAACGCCTATTTCAGAGGTATCGCCTTCAAGTGCTTTCAGGGCTGAACCTACAATAATAGGAGTCTCATCACCTGGGAAATCATATGAATTTAAAAGATCACGAACTTCCATTTCAACAAGTTCGATTAATTCATCATCATCAACCATATCGGCTTTGTTTAGATAAACAAGGATATAAGGAACGCCTACTTGACGAGATAATAAGATGTGTTCACGTGTTTGTGGCATAGGACCATCAGCTGCTGAACATACTAAAATAGCTCCGTCCATTTGTGCTGCGCCTGTAATCATGTTTTTAACATAATCAGCATGTCCTGGGCAATCAACGTGTGCATAATGCCTAACTGCTGATTCATATTCAACATGTGATGTTGAGATAGTTATCCCACGAGCTCTTTCTTCTGGTGCTTTATCAATTTGATCATAAGCACGAACTTCACCGCCAAATAATTCTGCGCTAACTTTAGTTAAAGCTGCAGTTAAAGTTGTTTTACCATGATCAACATGACCTATGGTGCCTACATTTACATGTAGTTTATTACGGGAAAACTTTTCTTTTGACATATTGATCACTCTATAAAAGCTTGAAAAGGAATAAATTAATGGTGCTCATGGCCGGAATCGAACTGGCGACCTCACCCTTACCAAGGGTGTGCTCTACCAACTGAGCTACATGAGCAGGTGTTTGGAGCGGGTAGAGGGAATCGAACCCTCACCATCAGCTTGGAAGGCTGAGGTTCTACCATTGAACTACACCCGCAGATAGGCTTATAAAATAAAATTGGTGGTGGAGGAAGGATTCGAACCTTCGAAGGCTGAGCCGGCAGATTTACAGTCTGCTCCCGTTGACCGCTTGGGTACTCCACCGTTCAAGAGATGCGTATTATAGGGATTTTTTCTAAGCTGTCAACTCACAAATAAATTATTTTCTGATTTTTTGATTTTTCTGATTTTTGGAACGCCGATCTTACCTAGATTTGCCTTCTAAATTTACCTTATAGTTTTATATTATATTAAATCCACTTAATAAAAAATATTACTTGCTTTTAGCGTCCAACTTAGTGTAACTTAACTTCTTTTTTTGAGTATCGACACTTAAATTATGTCTAAAGAAGATCATATTGAATTAGAAGGGACGGTTATTGAAACCCTGCCCTACACCACTTTTAAAGTAGAACTTGAAAATGGGCACGTTGTTAATGCTCATATTTCTGGTAGAATGCGTAAAAATTACATTAGAATTTTAACAGGAGACAAGGTTCGGGTTGAGCTAACTCCTTATGATTTATCTAAAGGTCGGATTATCTTTCGAGGACGCTAATTATCTCCTAGAAATATCTAAATATTTAAATATAAATAAACCTTTGAGATAAGCTTTTAAGATAATATCTTGAAATGATATTTCAAGAAAACAAGCACTTGAAGGTTAGAGCTATGCCAATTAGTTTAACTAGCTCCATTTTAAATCCTGAATCATCCCCTTTATATAAGGATGTTCAGGATTTTTTGCGTGAATTTGCAAAAAATAATCAAAGCTTAAGCATTAAAGTAAAAAAAATGGCTCTTGCTCAGTTTATTAGCTACTTAGATGATTTAACTATTCTTAATTGGCAAGAACTCCATCTTAAAGATATAAAAAGCTATATAGGTTTACGTGCCTCAAAAATGCCTGCTAAAAATCAAAAAATAGCACGGTTACTGCCTTTAAGCCCAGCGTCATTGCGCACGCATTTATCTGCTTTGCGTGTATTTTTCAAGTATTTAGTTGATCAAAAAATTCTTCCTAAAAATCCTATTTTAGCTTTAAAATCCCCCAAACTACCGCAAAGATTAGTAAAATCAATTAATCCTGAAACGCTGATTAATATTATTGAACAACAGCCTAATAATCAACTTGAAATTAGAGACTTAGCAATGCTAGAGCTGTTTTATGCAAGCGGTTTACGCTTAGCTGAGTTAACCAATTTATGCATGCATGATCTTGATTTTAGCAGCAAAGAAGTGCGCGTTAACCAAGGCAAAGGCGGTAAAGATCGGGTTATCCCACTCGGAAGCAAAGCCCAAGATGCGCTTTTAAACTGGTTTGAAGTAAGAGCTACGTGGCTTAAAGATAACACGATTAGTACTGTATTTTTAAATAAACACGGCTTAGCAATTAGCGCAAGGCAAGTAAGTAATCGAATTAAACAATTTGCAAAAAAATCAATGCCTGGAATTAATCTACATCCGCATTTACTTAGGCATTCTATGGCAACGCATGTTTTAGAAGGTAGTGCAGATATTCGCGCAGTACAAGAGCTTTTAGGACATGCGGATATTTCGAGTACTGAGGTTTATACTCAACTTGATTTTGCCCATTTATGCCGCGTTTATGATAGTGCACATCCACGTGCACATATGAAAAATCTTAAAAAACCTAAGTAGATACAAATACTAAAGTACTGTTAGAGCTTCTTTAAGGCTCTTCTATAAATAAGATTTTTCAAAGCTTGCATATTAACTCTTTATGATGTTGGTTCGCCAACTAGCGCATCAATAAACGCATCTGCATTAAAAGGTCTAAGATCATCAATTGCCTCACCAACACCAATAAAACGTACAGGTAATTTCATTTTCTCGGCGATAGCTATAACGATGCCACCTTTGGCTGTTCCATCTAATTTAGTTAATGTAAGTCCTGATAATGGCACAGTTTGATTAAATTGTACTGCTTGATTTAAGCCATTTTGCCCTGTTGAGGCATCAATCACCAGCATGACTTCATGTGGGGCTGTTGCATCAACTTTTTGGATAACTCTATAGACTTTTGCAAGCTCATTCATAAGCCCTGTTTGGGTATGCAAGCGCCCTGCGGTATCTGCAATTAACACATCTACTTTTTTAGCTGTAGCTGATTCTACCGCATCAAAAATAACGCTAGCAGGATCGGCACCTTCTTTTTGTGCAATCACCGCAATATTATTGCGCTCTCCCCAGACCTTTAATTGCTCAACCGCCGCCGCTCTAAATGTATCTCCAGCTGCGAGCATTACCGTTTTTCCTTGCGCTTGAAACTGTTTGGCTAATTTACCAATAGTTGTGGTTTTGCCAACACCATTTACCCCAATCATTAAAATTACAAATGGTTTATGCGTAGGTTCAATAACTAAGGGTAACTCAACCTCTGCAAGCATTGCTTTCATTTCTATTTTTAATGCCTCAAATAATGCATTAACATCTTTAAGAGCTTTTCTTGAAACTTGCAAAGTAATATTTTTAATAATCTTTGTCGTCGCATCTACACCCACATCTGCCATGAGTAAGCGTGTTTCTAATTCATCTAAAACCTCGGCATCAATCTGTTTTTTGCCTAAAACTAAATCCGCCATACCATCTGTTAAAGATGCGCGGGTTTTACCCAAACGTTGTTTAAGACGTGCGAAGAATGATAGGGGTTTATTTTGCTCAGACATATTCTCTCATCAATAAATATAAAATAGTTCGCTAGTATGCCAGATTAACGCCATTATATCTAGTTAGTAAAACAAACATCTTTTTTGTAATAAATTGATTTTATTATTGATTTTATTATTAATTTACTTAAAACACCTCAAGCTAAGATATCTTAAGTAATCATTTTGATCATTTTTTCATACTTATTTTTTATATTTAGATTTATATTTATACCGAGAATAAGCATAAATAAATAAACCTGGAATATATAAATAAATCGACATCAATAACAGTTCCGTGCCTGCGGCATATACAAGCCAAATACCATAAATACTTGCACAAGTTCCTATTATTTTAGCCCAAATGAGTGATTTATTCTTTTCTCCAACAGCAATATTAACATCATTGAAAAAGCTTACTTTGCATAAAAATAAGCCAACAAATAAATACGGCAGCAAAACCATTACCGAGGCTATCATCAACAATGTTTCATAAGTTTGCTCTGTAAATAAAACTAGGATTAAGCAAAACTGAACAGTAGCACTTGTTAACCAAAGAGAGGCAATTGGAGTACCATTTTTATTAACGCGTGTTAAAATTTTAGGAAAAGCTCCGTGCTTAGCCCCAATATGTGGCACTTCAGCTGAAAATAAGACCCAGCTTAAATAAGATGCACTAACTGAGACAATTAAGCATAAAACAATCAAAACTTTCCCAAAAGGCCCAATCATCATGCTTAATAAGCCTGCCATCGAAGGATTAGTTAATCCTGCAATTTGCTCACGTGGAATTAATCCAAAAGCAAGCAAGGTAATTGCCATATAAATAACAAGAGCTAACACAACTCCAATTAAAGTTGCATAACCAACAGCACGCATATTTTTAGCACGCGCAGATAGGACTGATGCACCTTCTATGCCCGTAAACACCCATAAGGTGATTAACATAGTATTGCGGACTTGATCCCAAAGCGAGACATCAAGACTCGCTCCTTTAAAATCAGCAACAAAAACAGCAGGTTGAAAATAGAAAACTGCAACACCAATAAAGAACAAAATTGGAAGAGTTTTAGCAAGTGTTGCGACTAAATTAATACTTGCAGCCTCTTTAATGCCGCGGCTAACAAGCCAATGAACCGACCAAAGCACGATAGACTCACCAATAATTGCATAAATAGTATTGCCATTACCAAAAATAATGCGCACAGTTCCGTTTGCATCTGGAGTATCTGTAAACATGCTTAAAGCTGCAAACATTACCACAAGATAAGATACAACGCCTATAGTTGCGCAAAGCCAATAGCCCCATGCGGATAAAAACCCGATAAGATTACCAAAGCCTGTGCGTGCATAAGTGTAAATCCCACCTGTTAAATCAGGACGCAAACGCGCCAGCATAAAAAATGACAAGCCTAAGAAAATAATTCCAACGCCTGTAATAATCCAGCCGATGATTAAAGCTTGCGCTCCAGAAACAGCAGCCATATTTTGCGGAAGGCTGAAAATCCCAGCACCAACCATAGAACTAAAAACTAAAGCGCTTAAAGAGATTAATCCAATTTTACGCCCGTTAATTTCACGCCCATCAGCTTTACCACTCATGATACTGCTACTTTATTAAAGAAATCTGCAAGTTTTTCAATATGTTTTGGACCAATCCCACAGCAGCCACCAATCCTAGTCGCCCCTGCCAATTGCCATTTTTGTGCCCATTTAAGATATGATTCTGGATCTAAATCTGCGCGAATATCATCCAAGCCATCATTTGCCGTAGCTTCTTTTGGCTGCGGCGGAAATGCATTTGCGTAGGCTCCAAAATGAATATCTTTCTTATTTAAACGACTTAAGCATTCTTGGGTAACTTTAAGAGCCGCCTCAATTACTTCAGGTTGGCAGCAATTAAAAAGTATGGTTGCTGCACCTAAATTAGCCATTTGCTCTACCGCTTGTTCAACTAATTCACCTGAACGCAGTTGGGGAGGCGCGTTTAAATCTTCATCTTGCAAGGTAAAAGAAACCCAGAACTCTTTATTATCTTTTGGTAAAAGTGCATGAATTGATTTCACTTCAACAATTGAGCTTTGAGTTTCAATCAGCCAAAAGTCAATATAACTAGATAATCCAGCAATTAACGGCTTGGCAATATCTTTAACTGATTCTTGCTTAAATAAATCAGGACGATATGATCCAAACAGCGGTGGCAAAGATCCTGCAACTCTAACTTTTCTCGAAGGATTATCAAGCACGCATTGACGCGCTAATTGTCCTGCTAAAGCCGCTAGAGACTCTCCATCTGCATTAAAACGCTCTTGCCCAATATGAAATGGCACAAGAGCATAACTATTAGTAGTAATAACTAAAGCGCCTGCATCAATATAAGCTTGATGAACTAAACTTACGGTATGTGGGGCTTCCATCAAAGCTAAAGCTGACCATTCAGGTTGGCGAAAAGGTGCGCCTGCGCGAGCTAATTCGCGCCCCATCCCACCATCTAAAATTAAACATTGTTGCTTGTGCATAATATATCCAAAGCTTAGTTTATCGCTAAGCTTAATTAATGTAGCTTAATTAATATGACCTGAGTTAGGAGTAATTTGAGTTATAAATAATAACTTAAGATGAATAATAACTTATATTGAATATAAGCAGATATAACTTTTACTCACACCGATATAATCAAATGTAGAAACTTAAAAATGTCGTTTCCTAAATATATATTACTATTAATTAAGAATATTTCAGATCAACATGTAAAAAATATTTGCTTGATAAGCTAATTCTTAGGTTATAATTTACCAATGTTTACATAAAGTCACCATAAAATAAGCAGTTAGGCATTGAGCAAACTATAATCCAATAACATAAATCATACAAAATTCACGAGGAGTCAACTATGAGCTATTTAGACCCGAAAAATGATATTGTTTTCAAAAAAATATTTGGCAATAATATTAATCTTATTAAAAGCTTACTCAATGACCTGTTAATGTTTGAAGGTGATCAACTGATCGATAAGTTGGAATATTTAACGCCTGAAATCCCACCTGAAGCTACTGATTATAAAAATTCAGTCGTGGATGTACGTTGTACTGATAAAAATAAGCGTATTTTTCTAGTAGAAATGCAAATGTCGTGGACACATGCCTTTAAACAGCGAGTTCTGTTTAATGCAAGCAAGGTTTATGTGAACCAAATTCAAGCAGGATATGGCTATGAGGCACTTTTACCTGTTTATTCATTAAATTTGGTTAATCAAAATTACCATCCCGATAAAGATCAATATTATCACCGTTATCAAATAGTTGAAGTTGAAAACACTGGCGAACGTATTGAAGGCATGGAGTTTGTCTTTATCGAATTAACTAAGTTCTTAAATAATCCAAATAGTACGATTAAGCCGAGTCTTAGAAAAATTTGGCTCAAGCTTTTATCGGTAACTGAAAGCAGCAATATTCCTAAAGAACTACTTGATGATCCCTTAACTGCGCAAGCAGTAGAACTTGCAGAAGCAATGTCCTACAC
>BHEQ01000096.1 GCA_003864535.1 Gammaproteobacteria bacterium | reverse complement strand
CATCCTAACTATCGCGATATTGTTTTCCAAGACATTTCATGTGATTTCACGTTTCTAACGCGCTCAACTGCTAAAACAAAAGAAACAATTATGTTTGAAGGTAAAGAATATCCTCTTTACAAGATTGAAATATCTTCACAATCGCATCCGTTTTTTACAGGTAAGCAAAATATTGTTGATACCGCGGGTCGTGTTGATCGTTTCCGTAAAAAATACGCACGTTAAGATTAGAACTTGTTAAGATTTTAGAACCGCATTTTAATTAAGAAGTGCGGTTTTTTTATATTAAAAAAATAAATATATAACCAGAGGTTGTCATGGATACTGATAATACAAATAATAATATAAATATGAAAAACATTATCTTTCAATTAGAGCGTCTTAATCATAATATTGAGAAATTAATTCCAAAAACGCATACATTGCCTGACTTTAAAACTTGCATTGCGTGCCGCTGGCAGCCTGTATCTAGCACAGATGGATTCTTGCAAGCAATAACTGCGCCAAGTATTGTAGAATTTGAGCATTTAAAAGGGATAGAGCGTCAAAAAAACGAAGTAATTCAGAACACTTTACAGTTTATAAATGGTTTTGATGCGAATAATATTTTATTAACTGGCTCAAAAGGTACTGGTAAATCATCCTTAATTAAAGCTTGCTTGCATAAATTCTCAAACCATGGCTTAAGAGCCGTTGAAATAGATAAAGAGGATCTAACTGCGCTCCCGTTTATTTTAAATCAACTTAGAACTTTGCCTGATTATTATTTTATGATTTATTGTGATGATCTTTCTTTTGAAACTGGTGATGCATCTTATAAATCATTAAAAGCATTATTAGATGGCTCTTTAGATGCTCCTCCAAAAAATGTTTTAATCTATGCCAGCTCCAACCGCCGCCATTTATTACCTGAAAGCATGAAAGATAATCTGGGTACGCGTATTAATGAGTCAGGTGAATTACATCATTCTGAGGCGATTGAAGAGAAAATATCACTTTCAGAACGCTTTGGAGTGTGGCTTACTTTTTATCCTTTTTCTCAAGATGATTATTTGAATATTGTGCGTGAATGGCTGCTGCAATTAGGTGGGATTAATTTTGAGGATAATATTCGCCATGATGCCCTTCAATATGCAATCATCAGAGGTTCGCGCTCAGGGCGGGTTGCGTTTCAGTTTGCTAAAAACTATGTTGGGCGCATTAAACTAGATAAATATAATCAATCAATAAATAAATAATCAATAAACCAATCCAATAAACCAGAATAATAAATCAAAACCATAGAAAAGAGCCTCTTTTTATCATGACAGATATAAACCATACAAATTCTAAAACAAGTTCTAAACTTATTTCTAAACCTGAGTCAACGTCTGAGTCAATGTCTGAGTCAATGCCTAAGTCCATAGATCACGAAATTTATAATCCGATTCATAATTCAATTTATAGTTCAATTAATGATTATGATTATAGTTTACCTCAAGATTTAATTGCCCAATTCCCACCTAAAATCCGTGGTGATTCGCGTCTTTTAGTTGCGCAAAATAAGGAAGGTTTAGTTTGTGCTATAAAAGATCATGCTTTTAATGAATTATTAAGCTTTTTAAAAGCAGGTGATCTTTTAGTTTTAAATAATACGCGCGTTTTGCCCGCACGCATTTTTGCCCAAAAAGCTACAGGTGGGCAGTGTGAGATTTTAGTTGAGCGTGTTTTGAGTGAAACTACAATTCTTGCGCATATTCGTGCAAGTAAATCCCCTAAAGTTGGGCAGACTCTCTTAATTAATGGCATTCCACAATTTATAATGCATGCAAGAAGTAATACCCATATAAAATCACACGGATTACCAAATGCAGCAGAATTACAAAATTTATCTGATAATCCTCTGTTTATTCTAGAAACAATTGACAAACAAGCAGTTTTGCCTGTGCTTGAGGCATATGGACATATGCCGCTGCCACCCTATATCGAGCGTGCGGATGAGCTTGATGATTTAGAACGCTATCAAACTGTATTTAGCCAAGAAAAAGGTGCTGTTGCCGCGCCTACCGCAGGTTTACATTTTACAACTACGATGTTAGCTGCGCTCAAAGAAAAAGGAATTGAGTGTAATTACATTACATTACATGTTGGCGCGGGGACATTTCAACCCGTGCGTGTTGATCTTTTAGAAGATCATCACATGCATTACGAGTGGATTAATGTGCCCAAGGCAACTATTGATGCAATTGCACTTACCAAAAGCCGTGGAAAACGTGTGATTGCAGTAGGTACGACCGTGGTTCGTGCCTTAGAAACCGCAGCTTTAGCTGAGCCATTAAGTGCTTTTACGGGTGAAACTAATATCTTTATTAAAGAAGGTTTTGAGTTTAAAGTTATCGATGGCTTGCTCACTAATTTTCATCTACCCAAATCAACTTTATTGGTACTTGTTTCGGCATTAATGGGGCATGAACAAATAAAGCATATTTATCAACATGCGATTAAGCAAAAATATCATTTTTTCAGTTATGGTGATGCGATGTTACTTTTGCCATAAAATTATTGAAACCTGTGGTAAAGTTATGTGAAAGTAAAGGGGTTTTCTGTTAATATGCTTATTCTTGTTAAATTGATAGCGGCATTATAGTCTTAACGCTAACTACATAAAAAGAAATGTTTTATTGGATAATTTTAAATCACAAATTAAGGAAGTAAAAATATATGAAAAGCTTTAAATTACTTGTAATAGCAGCAGCATTACCACTTGTATTATCAGCATGCAAGATGTCACAACTTGATTCTGTAACGAAAGGATTTGAAGCATTAACATTAAGTGATGCTCAAGTTACCTCTCTGACAAATGATGCTTGTGCTCAACAAGATGCATCGCATAAAATAGCATCTAATTCAAGTACATATGGCAAGCGTTTAGCTAAAATCCATAAAGAATTACCTACTGATATTAATGGTAAAAAAGCTACATATAAAGTTTATCAAACTAAAGAAATTAATGCTTGGGCCATGGCAAATGGCTGCATTCGCATCTATTCTGGCTTAATGGACTTTATGACTGATGATGAGGTTCGCGGTGTTATCGCGCATGAAATCGGGCATGTTCATTTAGGACACACATTAAAAGCGGTTAAGGTTGGCGCATTAGCTAATATAGGTGCTGATGCACTTGCGTCATCTTCGGCTGTTGGCGGAGTTGCTGGTAAAGTTGGCATGAGTACAAGCCAGATTGCAGCATTTTCTAATCAGTTAATTAATTCACAGTTCTCTCAAAAGCAAGAATATGAAGCAGATGCCTATGCTTATGATTGGTTAGTGAGCAAGAAACGTAGCCCACAACCATTTATTGATGGATTAAACAAGCTTGCAAGTTTAAGTAGTGGCACTGATAGTGCAATGACTGCAATACTAAGCTCGCATCCTGATTCTAAAAAACGTGCCGAAACTTTAACAAAACGTCTTGCTAGCGGTAAGTAAGTAGTTTATAGAATTACCCTTAAGGGGCTTCTATAAATTAGATTTTTCAAGGATTGCGATTTTGTTAAAAGCGCAGTTTACAGCTGAAAAAGCACAAATAGATGTGCCGTTAAATATATATTAAAAAGCCTTCGTTTAAATGAGGGCTTTTTTATGTACTTAAGGATTGATTCTATAAATTATTTTGTAACTGCTCTGCAGTATTAACAGATCTATACTCGTGCTAAATCAATGAATTAGCCTAGTTTTATATTGCGGCATAATATTTACTCTTAACTTCAATCAAATATTAATAGATTAAGCGATACTTATTTTTGGAATCTATTAATATAGCTATCTGAAAATTAATTATCTGGAGAGTTATTGTGAGTTATAGAACTGAAACTGATTTATTAGGCGATCGCCAATTATCCAACGATGTATATTATGGAGTGCATACTTTACGCGCTATTGAGAACTTTAAGATATCAAGTCAAACAATTAATGATGTTCCTGAGTTTATTAAAGCTATGGTTATGGTGAAAAAAGCGGTTGCTTTAGCGAATAAAGATCTCGGCGTAATTCATCCTGATATCGCAGATACTATCGTTAAAGCATGTAATATGGTTTTAAAAGACGGTAAGTGCATGGATCAATTTCCTGTTGATTGTTTTCAAGGAGGAGCAGGCACATCGGTTAATATGAATACTAATGAGGTTATCGCAAATATTGCCTTGGAAATAATGGGCGAGCCTAAAGGTGCTTACAATATTATTCATCCGAATGATCATGTTAATGAGTCGCAATCAACAAATGATGCTTATCCAACTGGCTTTAGAATTGCAGCTTACACTATGATCCATGAGCTTATTCGAGCAACTAATTATCTATATGAAGGATTTTTAGATAAATCATATGAATTTAAAGATGTTCTAAAAATGGGGCGGACGCAATTACAAGATGCAGTACCTATGACTTTAGGTCAGGAATTTAACGCCTTTGCAATTTTAATTAAAGAAGAAATGATTAATCTTGATCGCATTGCCGAATTACTTTTAGAGGTGAATTTAGGGGCAACCGCGATTGGTACAGGTATTAACACTCCTGAAAATTATCAAGCAACTGCTATTAAGCATTTAACGGCAGTTACAGGCTTTGCATGCCGCCCAGCGGAGGATCTAATTGAAGCAACCTCAGATTGTGGCGCATATGTCATGATTCATAGTGGCTTAAAGCGCACTGCGGTTAAATTATCTAAAATATGCAATGACTTAAGATTATTATCATCAGGACCACGCGCTGGCTTAAAAGAAATTAATCTACCTGAATTACAAGCAGGAAGCTCGATTATGCCTGCTAAAGTTAATCCAGTCCTGCCTGAGGTTGTAAGTCAAGCGTGTTTTAAAGTGATGGGGAATGATGTCACGGTAACCTTTGCCGCTGAAGCTGGGCAGTTACAATTAAATGTGATGGAGCCTGTTCTTGCGCAATGTTTTTTTGAGTCGATATCTTTATTGAAAAACTGCTGCTTTACCTTGCGGGATAAATGCATCGATGGCATTACCGCAAATGAAGAGCGCTGCCTTGATTATGTAATGAACTCTATCGGCATAATCACCTATTTAAACCCTATTATTGGGCATAATGAAGGTGATATTATTGGTAAAATCTGCGCCCAAACAGGAAAAACAGTTAAGGAAGTCGTGCTTGAGCGCGGTTTATTAACTGAAGCTGAATTGGATGAGATTTTCTCCGCAGAAAACCTTAAAAAACCAAGATATACCCCAAGACGTTTTGGATAAGATAAAGTTAAGGGCACTTCTATAAATTGCTTTTGCCACGTTACCCAATATTGTTAAGGATTTAAAAGTCCCCCTGCGAAGGGGGGATTTAGGGGGGTTGGGGGAAAACTTAACTTAATGGCGTTGCAAAGTAGTTAAGATTTCTTTTAATAATATAAAATTAAGGGGATCGGCAAGAATAGTTAATTTTGATGCAGAAAGAAGGATATAACACATAATTTATAATCATCAAAAAAGGAATATATAATGTTAAAAAAAACAGGAGTTATATTTGGATTAATTTGTGGATTTATCCTTATTAATAGTAAGCTACAAGCCCAATCTTATTATCAAGCAGCAAAAACAACGGTTGGAATGCCTTTTTTTATAGCTGAAAAGCAAAATAAAAAAATCTATGTGATTGGAACGATGCATGCAGGCAGAAAAGATGATTTTCCTTTTAAAGATAAAATTCAAATGGCGATGTCCATTACAGAAAAATTACTCTTTGAAATTTCTCTGAAAGATTTTTTTGAGTCACCAAGTTTATATGAAAAATACCAGTGTAATAATTGCTTAATCAATAGCTCAAGTCCAAAAAACTATGCTCTTTTTAAAAAACATTTTGGAAGGAATAAAAAATCTTGGGATATAATCCAACGTATGCCCGATTGGCTTGCTTATAGATATTTAAGTAGCCAATCTGCATTGAAATTTGATTTAAGTGTCTTTTATGGTGTTGAACTTAATTTAATGCGCCATGTTATTCAATCCCCAAAAAAAGTCCCGATTGATGGCTTAGAAGTTATGGCGGAGCGTGAACGTATGCCAATGCGAATTACGGGTGATTTATTGACCGCTAAACTTGAGAATTATTTTGATGCGATTGGGCAAGATTTGAATGGTCAACATTTTCAGGAACTCTATAATTTATGGCGCAAAGGTGATGTCGAGAAGCTCTATCATCTCCAGTTAGCACAACAGATGAGCTATGCAGATCCTTACTTAGACAGCTTAGGCGAGAGATATATTAGAGGCGTGCTTGATGAGCGCAATCATAATATGTTTAGACAGATTATGAGCACCATTGCACGCCATAAAACTATTACGGTTGCTGTTGGAGCTGCGCATTTAGGCGGAGAAGCTGGAATTTTATCCTTACTGCATAAGCAAGGATATCAAATACATCAGCATTAACTTTTTTCTTAATATATCTTCAACTCATCTCTAAATAAGCACGTGCTAATTAACAGGAAAATCAACATGAAAAACTTATTAAAAATATCTCTTATTGCGGCAAGCTTGGTTTGCCATTTAGGCAATGCGCAATCTCAAAAAAATACTGAAAAACAAAGCTCTAGCAAAGATAGAACTGGAATATCAGTTACGATTTATAATAAAAATTTAGCGCTAATTAATGAGATACGCACGCTTGATTTGGAAGAGGGCGTAAATTTAATTGCCCTAAAAGATGTATCTGCGCAAATTCGCCCTGAAACGAGTAACTTAGTTGCAATTAAAGGTGATGATTTTTCATTACTTGAACAAAACTTTGATTTTGATCTGCTTACACCTGAAGCGATGCTAAATAAAGCCATCGGGCACGAGATTGAAGTCATCACAATCAACCCTACAACCAACCAAGAAACACGTGAAAAAGCTATCGTATTGTCCAATAATAGCGGGGTGATCTTAAAATATACCAATGAAAAAGGGGAAAGTAGGCTTGAAACTGGTTTTAAAGGACGTTTTGCCTTTACCAAAGTTCCTGAGGGATTACGCGAAAGTCCAACTTTAAGCATTCAATTGCAAACACAAACCGCAGGCATACGCGATGTTCAATTATCGTATTTAACTGGCGGATTAAATTGGAGGGCTGATTATGTTGCAACCCTTGCTGATGATGAAAAAACTCTAGATTTAGCCGGCTGGGTAACTCTAACTAATCAAAGCGGCACACGTTTTGATGATGCGACATTGCAATTAGTCGCAGGTGATGTGAATCAAGTGAAAGATAATGTTTATGATCAAGGAAGAGTTAAATATGCGTCATCACGAATAGCTCTTAAAGGTGGCGAAGCGCTTATGCAGCAAGAGACTTTATTTGACTATCATTTATATACCTTGCCGCGCTTAACCTCCTTACTTAATAATCAAACTAAGCAAGTTGCGCTATTATCTGCAAATGACGTTCCTGTAATGAAAGAATATCGTTTTGATACAAGTAATCGGGGTTATTTTATTGAACGCTATAAAAA
>BHEQ01000095.1 GCA_003864535.1 Gammaproteobacteria bacterium | reverse complement strand
TAAAAATTAAAAAACACTAACTACTTAATATTATTGATTTAAAGAGGATTTAGAAGAATATATTCCCTAAATCCCCCTAGCAGTGTGCTAATAAAACCGCAAGCCCCTAAAAGCTCTCTTGATTTGATTATTTAGCCAATAAACGTTTTTCCTTTAATGCCAATGAAATGCTCTCAAGCTTCTCATTATTTAAACCATAATTATTCATAACAAGAATCAATGGAATAAACAGCAGCCCTGGAATTATCGTAAATAACATATTAATTAACGCAATAACATTATCTGGTTGGACTGTTAGATTTGCATCATAACCTGCTATCGCCAAGCTCCAGCCAACAACTGCGCCACCTAATGCCAATCCAAATTTTATTGCAAATAAAACACTCGCAAAAACAAGCCCACCTAATTGCTTGCCACTGACTGCTTTCTCATAATCAACAACATCAGACATCATGCTCCACAATAAAGGAGTTGACATCATTTGAATTAAACTCACGACTAAATGTACGCATAGAGCTAGCATAAACCACTCTTTTGGAATAAAAAATGAGCCTATAAAAATGATCAAACTCACAAAAATAATTGCTTTATATGTTTTTACTTTATCTAATTTGCCAAATAAAGGCGCAGTAATAATAGCGCCAATAATCGCCGCAATCATGCCCCCAGCAATAAAATAAGTAGCCAGTTCGTGGCGATTTAAAACACGGTCAATATAGTACATCATCACAGTTCCACGCATAACAACCGCAAGCAATAAAATGATATTGGCAATAAAAATAATTCGCCATTGCTGGTTTTTAAATAACACTTTTATGTCTTCTTTAATTCCACTTGAAGATACAGGCAGCTCGATCCGCTCTTTTGTATTTTTAAAACATACTAAAAATAAAATAATTGCTAAAGCGCCCATAATTATCATCGCTCCGAAATATCCATTTTGAGGATTGATAACTTTACCAAGATCATCCTCCCCCCCAATTAATTTCACTAGAGGTAAAGCAAGTAATGCAATGATTAAGCCACCCATCGTTGAGAGTGCAAAACGATAAGATTGTAAAGAAGTTCGTTCTTGCGAATTCGCTGTTAAAGAGCTTGCCATCGCACAATATGGTACATTAATTGCGGTGTATAACAAGGTTAAAATACCGTAGGTTACAAAGGCATAAATAATTTTGCCTGTACTTCCTAAATTAGGCGTATAAAATGTAATCGCACATGCAACACCAAATGGAATTGCACACCATAAAAGATACGGTCTAAATTGCCCATGCTTGCTTCTGGTTCGATCACAAAGCGCACCCATCATTGGGTCTGTTATGGCATCCATGCATCGCAAAAGCAGAAACATTGTCCCCATGACTCCAGGAGATAATCCATACACATCTGTATAAAAATATGCTAAAAAAATCATCGCCGTTTGCCAGACTAAATTACTGGCTGTATCACCTAATCCATACGCTATTTTTTCTTTAATTGATAATAATTGATTCATTTTGCACCTCATTTAACTAACATTAAAATACGGATAACTTTAGAGCACATCTATAAATTGCTTTTTCTACGTTACACGATTTTATTAAAATGCTCATTTACTAATGTAAACTGCGCTTTTAATGAAATCGCAAGCCTTGAAAAATCTAATTAATAGAAGTCTCCTTTATTTGAAAAAACTCCATTTGATCTTCAATAGATTATTTTTAAGCGAAGAGAACTCGCTTCTTTGATATTTGGCAGATTAAATACCAAAGAAGTTTGCTTTAATAAATTTTATTTTTATAAATTATTAGGTAATATCAACGGCTATCTGTAGATAACTTGATTGACTAGATTCTCAAGCAGCTCTTGCTTGCCTGAAACATGTTTTGGATCAAGCTTATTAGTTAAAGTGAGCTGAGTTAGGCTTTCTAAAGATAGCTCACCTTTAAGGATTCTCTGTCCCAAATCACTGTGCCAACCTGCATAACGCTTAGCTATATTTTGTGCTAAAAAGTCATTTTCAAGGATTTTAGCCGCTTTTTCTAAACCCCATGCCATTGTATCCATGCCGCCAATATGCCCATAAAATAAATCAGCTAGATCACTTGAAGGGCGGCGAACATGGGCATCAAAATTCATACCACCTGTGGTAAAGCCACCATGTTTGAGAATCTCGTACATGATGAGTGTTGCCTCTTCAACGCTGTTAGGAAACTGATCTGTATCCCAGCCTAATTGAGGATCACCGCGATTAGCATCAACTGAGCCAAAAACATCTAGCGCAAATGCGGTCGCTATTTCATGTTGAAAGCTATGTCCTGCAAGAGTTGCATGATTTGCCTCAATGTTCATTTTGATTTCTTTTTCAAGCCCATATTGGACTAGCAAGCCATAAACCGTTGCGGTATCAAAATCATATTGATGCTTAGTTGGCTCTTGGGGCTTAGGTTCGATTAAAATAGCCCCTTTAAAGCCAATTTTATGTTTATATTCAACAACCATACTTAAAAGTCTACCTAATTGTTCACGCTCAGCTTTTAGATCAGTATTAAGTAAAGTTTCATAACCCTCGCGTCCACCCCATAACACGTAGTTCTCACCACCTAAACGTTTGGTAGCATTCATAGCGTGGAAGATTTGGGTTGCCGCATAGGCAAAAACTTCAGGGTTAGGATTAGTTGATGCACCCGCAGCATAGCGTGGATTTGAGAACGCATTAGCCGTGCCCCATAATAACTTAACCCCTGTTTGCTCTTGTTTTTTCTCTAAAATATCAACCATTTGAGCGAAATTATTGACATATTCAGTGATGGAGTTGCCTTCTGGCGCAACGTCAATATCATGAAAGCAATAATAAGGCACGTCTAATTTAGTAAAAAACTCAAATGCGGCATCAGCTTTGGCTTTAGCGATTGTCATAGGATCGCTTGTTTGATTCCAAGGACGCTCAAACACGCTTGCACCAAAAACATCCGAGCCTGTCCAACAAAAAGTGTGCCAATAACAAGCTGCAAAGCGCAGATGCTCTTTCATTGTTTTTCCCATGATTTCCTTATTTGGATCATAAGCTTTAAATGCGAGAGGATTGGTTGAATTTGAGCCTTCAAATTGGATTTTTGGAATATTTTTAAAAATTTCAGACATGATGCACTCCTAAATAAAATAATTGTAACTACAAAGAAGATGATTTAAAAATAAGTTATTTGATAAATACTAGTTGGTATATCCATAAGTTTATTTTTCTGCATTTTATACCTTATTAATCTTGCGATACTTAAAGTTAACATCACAAGGGATCAAACGGTTGGTTTAATGATGACCTTTTCTGATTTCTTAACATAACTTAATTTTAGGCTATTTGTCCAGATTTTATTTGCCTATATTTTATTAATTTTATTACTTTAGGTTTTATTTATAATAGGCACAGCTATCACTATCTGTTTTAGATTCTGTATCCAATATTCTTACCTGTAATTATTATATTTTATACTAAGGTTAAAAGATTTTAGTCTATGTATAATTGACTATATTAATCTAAGCTTAGTTTAGGTAAGATTAGTTTAATATTAGTTTAAGATTGATAGCATACTAATTTACTTAACTAATCAGCAGAATTAATCAACATAACTTGGAGCATCATTTATGCGTATTGCAAATAATATTACAGAATTGGTCGGGAATACCCCTTTAGTTAGAATTAATAAATTAAATAAAGGGAGTACAGAAACTGGAGCAACTATTGTCGCCAAACTTGAATATTTTAATCCATCCCATTCAGTTAAAGATAGAATTGCGTTAAATATGATTGATGTTGCTGAAAAATCAGGCAAAATCAATCAAGATTCAGTGATTATAGAACCAACCTCAGGTAATACAGGCATAGGGCTTGCGATGGTTTGTGCGGCGCGTGGTTATAAATTAATCCTAACTATGCCAGAATCTATGAGTAAGGAGCGTCGCCTTTTATTAAAGGCGTATGGAGCTGAGCTAATTCTTACCCCAAGTGCAGATGGTATGGCAGGCTCTATTAGTCGCGCAATTGAATTGCAAAGCCAGATATCTAATTCATTTATCCCGCATCAATTTGAAAATGACGCTAACCCTGATATCCATAGACACACTACTGCTGAAGAGATTTGGAATGATACCAAAGGTAATGTTGATATCATTATTGCAGGTGTTGGTACTGGTGGGACGATTACTGGGATCGGCGAGATTTTAAAAATACGCAAACCATCAATTAAGATTATTGCAGTAGAGCCTGATGCCTCGCCTGTTTTATCTGGAGGCAATAAAGGCCCGCATATAATTCAAGGGCTTGGTGCAGGTTTTATCCCAGATACATTAAATACTAAAATTTATGATGAGGTTATTAAAGTCACGAATGAAGATACCCTCGCAACAGCGCGTCTAGCTGCTACTCAAGAAGGATTATTAGTCGGAATATCATCAGGGGCGGCTTTATGGGCGGCACTTGAAGTTGCTAAACGTCCTGAAAATGCAGGTAAGCTCATCGTTGTAATTATTCCATCATTTGGAGAACGCTATCTTTCAAGTGCTTTATATGCGCATCTAGCAGATTAAACCTAGCAAATTAAATTTAGCATAAATTCTATTTTGTGAGTTTTATAACACACAATGCAGATACTCAATTATAATTAAGGCTGTCTATGCTTCCTAATAAAGGTTCATAGATAATTCCTTGACTTAATTGAGTAGATCAAAAACTTATGAATAGCTACTTACCACATTTTATCCAACAACTCATCAACGGATTCTCTCTGGGCGCAATTTATGCCCTGATTGCAATCGGCTATACAATGGTTTATGGCATTATCGGGATGATAAACTTCGCACACGGTGAGATTTATATGATCGGTGCTTTTGTCTCCCTATTAGTTATCACTTTACTCGCCTCAATTGGCTTACCTATCTGGCTGGTGATCGTTCTTGCGCTCTTAATTAGTGCAGCTGTTACCGCTTTATATGGAATGGCGGTTGAGCGCGTAGCTTATCGTCCGCTGCGCCTTAAAGGTGCGCCGCGTTTAGTGCCACTTATTACCGCGATTGGGATGTCTATCTTTTTAACTAATTATGTCCAATTAGGGCATGGAGCGCGTGATTTCTCTTTTCCTCAGTTAATACCTGGTGGAATTAATTTTGGAATTTATGGCGATACCGTGCGGCTCTCTTATACGAGATTGCTAGTTTTAGTTACAACCTTGGTGATGATGACCGCATTAAGCTTGTTTATCCGTAAATCACGCACAGGTAAAGCGTGTCGGGCTTGCTCTCAAGATATTCAAATGGCAGGATTACTGGGGATAGATACCAATAAAATAGTAACGATCACCTTTATTATTGGTGCGATTCTAGCTGCGGTAGGCGGCTTACTTATTGGTTTAGTTATTGGCAAAATCAACCCTTATATGGGTTTTATCGCGGGGATGAAGGCTTTTACCGCTGCCGTTATTGGTGGGATAGGCTCAGTTCCTGGAGCTATGCTTGGCGGTTTATTATTAGGTTTAGTTGAAACTTTTGCGGCAGATTTATTGCCTGGGGAATATAAAGATATGGTGACTTTTTCATTACTCATGTTTATTTTATTAGTCCGTCCAACAGGATTACTCGGTAAGCCCGATATTGATAAGGTCTAGGAGATATACATGAATTTATCTATAAATCTTATAAAAAATGCAGCCTTTACAAGTATTATTGTGATGATTTTAACGCTACCTATTTTAGGCTTACCTATGGGTATGAGTGGCATTAAAATTGTGGTAAGAGAGAATTACGCCGTGGTAATTTATATTGGAATTAGCGTATTTATTTTGCGCCTTCTCCAACCTTTTATTTATAAAATATATACCAAATTACCATCTATCCCAGAAGCTAGCCATGGTATGCAGCGGACTATTTTTATTTTATTGCTCATTTTTGCGCTAATTTATCCATTTATAGCAAATCGCACAGGCTTAGGGCTTGGCGTACTTGCATTAATTTATGTAACGCTTGCCCTTGGTTTAAATGTAATTACGGGTTTTGCAGGTTTATTAGTTTTAGGATATGCAGCCTTTTATGCAGTTGGTGCTTATACCTACGCTATTTTGAACCAATTTTATGGCTGGAGTTTTTGGATGTGTTTGCCCCTTGCAGGAGTTATAGCAGCCTTAACAGGATTAGTCTTAGGCTTGCCAGTACTGCGCTTGCGTGGAGATTATTTAGCTATTGTCACCTTAGGTTTTGGTGAGATTATGGTTAAATTGCTTGAAAATGCCGATAAAATTACAGGTGGTCCTGATGGAATTACAAGTATTGCGAAACCGAGCGTATTTGGCTTACCGATGGTGCGGCGTGTTACTGAGGGACAGACATTTCATGAATATTTTGGACTCACGTATAAAAGTGAGCACCAAATAATCTTAATGTATGTTATTGCCTTATTACTGGTTATTTTTACCTTTTACGTGACTAATCGCTTGCAGCGTTTACCGCTTGGACGCACATGGGAAGCCCTACGTGAAGATGAGATTGCGTGCCGCTCTTTAGGCTTAAATCCTGCTAAAAGTAAAGTAGCCGCATTTGTGATAGCCGCCTTTTTTGCAGGACTTGCAGGCACAGTTTTTGCGGCGCACCAAGGCTCAATCACTCCAAGCTCCTTCGGTTTTATCGAGTCTGCGATGATCTTAGCGATTGTAGTTTTAGGGGGAATGGGCTCAAGTATAGGGATTGTTATTGCGGCAGTGCTTGTGACGACTTTAAATAATGCTCAATTTTTAAGTGATTATCGGATGCTTTTATTTGGCGCACTTTTAATTATTATGATGTTAATGCGTCCCCAAGGCTTATTACCTGCTAAACGTCCTTTATTGGAGCTTCCTAAAACATGAGTGCTCTATATCAAAGTATGCTTAAAACTCGCAAGAGTAAATATAAATCCACAAACTTTTTGTTAGAAGTCCAAGACTTATCCATGCGTTTTGGTGGCTTAATGGCGGCGGATAAAATAACTTTTAGTGTAAATAAAGGCGAAATTTTTGCAATAATTGGACCTAATGGCGCAGGTAAAACAACGGTATTTAATTGCATTAGCGGTTTTTATAAGCCAACTACAGGCACGATTGAATTAGCAGGAATCCCAATTGAAGGTCTGCAAAGCTATGCGATTAATAAAAAAGGTTTAGCGCGAACATTTCAAAATATACGCTTGTTTAAAAATCTAACTGTGCTCGAGAACTTGATGATAGCTCAGCATAATCAACTTAATACGAATTTACTTTCAGGAATATTTGGGACAAAATCCGCAAGATATAAAGAAAAACTTGCCTTAAATAAATCCGCAAAATGGTTAGAGCGCATTGGTTTGCTTGATTTTATTTATAGGGAAGCTGGCGCGTTAGCTTACGGGCAGCAGCGTTTGCTAGAGATTGCGCGGTGCATGGTGACTAATCCTAAAATTTTATTACTCGATGAGCCAGCAGCTGGGCTTAACCCACAAGAAACCCATAATCTTGCTGGATTAATC
>BHEQ01000094.1 GCA_003864535.1 Gammaproteobacteria bacterium | reverse complement strand
CATTTTAATATATATTTAAATCTACTTGACATTTATCTGATCAGTCTAGATAATGCGCAACTTCTATGGTGACCCATATTGGTTCCCTCGCAGTAGACTATCGTTAACCTTGTCAGGCCCGGAAGGGAGCAGCAACAGCGAGAGGTTCACGTGCTGAGGATCGGCTGGTATGGGTCATCGCCATTTTAGGTGGAAGATATGACAAATCAAGTGCTTGCACGCAAATGGCGTCCTAGAAATTTCCATGAAGTAGTTGGACAATCCCACGTCGTTAGAGCCTTGGTCAACGGTCTTGATAATGATCGCTTGCATCATGCATTTTTATTTACAGGCACGCGTGGTGTCGGTAAAACAACGATAGCACGTATTTTAGCTAAATCTCTAAATTGTGAAACAGGCGTTAGCTCAACACCTTGCGGTAAATGCTCCATTTGTTTGGAAGTTGATAGCGGGCGTTTTGTTGATTTAATTGAAGTTGATGCCGCCTCGCGCACTAAAGTTGAAGATACGCGTGAGATTTTAGATAATGTCCAATATGCGCCAACACGCGGGCGTTACAAGGTCTACTTGATTGATGAGGTGCATATGCTCTCAAATTCAAGCTTTAATGCCTTGTTAAAAACTCTAGAAGAGCCACCAGCGCATGTTAAATTCTTACTTGCAACGACAGACCCACAAAAACTACCTGTAACTGTGCTCTCACGCTGTTTGCGTTTTCATTTAAAAAAATTATCCGTTGAGGATATCGCCACGCAAATCGCCAAATTACTCACCGCTGAGAACATAGAATTTGAAGATGCCGCCCTAAAAATGATCGCCAAAGCAGGGCAGGGGAGCATGCGCGATGCTTTATCTCTCACCGATCAAGCTATTGTTTTTTCAGGAAGTAATGTAAATGCGGAGCAAGTTTCCGAGATGCTTGGAGTTATTGATGATCAATATATCCAAAAATTACTCAGCGTCTTAGTTAGCTTCTCTCCACAAGCTGTACTTGCGTATACTCAATCACTTTCTAGCTTAAGTTTAGATCCAGCGAGCTTATTAGATGCCTTAATTACAGGCTTACACCAGCTTAGCTTATTAAAAATAGATCCTAGTTTTGTTAATTTTGATGATGCGCATGAGCAAGAACAATGGCTGCAAATAGCTGAGTTAATCACCCAGCAAGATATCCAATTGTTTTATCAAATCGCACTCCATGGCAGGCGCGATCTCCCCCTTAATCCAGAACCTGAACTTGGACTGGAAATGACTTTACTCCGCATGATTCTAATGCGTCCTTTTCAGGGCGAGACACCCCGTGGTGAGACTTTGCAAAATGCTGCGAATAAATTTGTGCTACCACCTGTTCCTACTCCAGAGAAAAAATCTAATCCAGAATCAAAGCTTGTAAAAACTACTCAAGATCCTGTTCTTGCCACACCAGTTTTAGAATCTAAACTTAAGACTGAAGAGCCTAAGCTTGGAGAGACTAAATTTGAAGAGCCTAAGCTCGGAGAGGCTAGGATCGAAATTATCACTGCGCCAATTTCTAATCAAGTTGCTGATCAACTTGCGGATCAAGTTAGTGATAGTTTTAGCGTTATTAGCGAGATTGATAATAGTGAGACTTTTCAGAATATAAATAAAAATATAGCTGAAGATATAGAAAATCCCAAGTTTGTTTTAGAAAATGCAATCAAACAAGATAATTGGTTAAGTATCGTTGCCGCTTTGTTATTAGAGCCTAAAGATCGTTCTATTGCAGATTACTTAGTCTTTGATTCAGTGCTTGAGCAAAAACTATATTTAACTATAGAAGAAAAATATGAGCCCATGCTCACAACACAGGTGCAAGAGATTATCAAAGCCGCACTTTTGGGATATCTTAACGAGGATTTTTTTGTTGAGATTAAAACAATATCGAGCGTTGAGAGCGGGGCACATCTAGTCGGATACTATGCTCTAGAAGCTCAAAAACAGCAAAGCGACCTTTTAAATGAATTTAAAGAAGATACACTTCTTGGGCATATTTTAGATAAATTAGATGGGCATATTATTGATAGTTCCTTATTAGTTAATAATAAATAATTGCCAGATATAGCCCTCATTATATAGCCTTTATTTAAAGCTAATCTAAGGCAATGCGCTGAATAAAATATTAAGTCATCTCAGGGCTGTTTGTATTAATTTAGAGCAAAACCTTAGGAATTGAGTTCAATGCAATCAGCTATATTTTCAATCTATACCATATGGGACTTCTATAAATTATATTTTTCAAGGCTTGCTATTTTGTTAAAAGCGCAGTTTACATGGGTAAATGAGCATTTTAACAAGATAGCGTAACGCAAAAAAAGCAATTTCTAGAGGTGACCTATAGTAGTTATAATATCGGTTTGCAGGTGTCTTCAACCCGCCCCCAATACATGGGATATTTTATGTTGCTTTTTTTATCAATAATATAGTCTATTTCATTAAGATGTTCTTTATCAGATTTAGATCTGCTAACATTAGATGTACTATTTCTAAAGAAGTATTGAAAGTCATCATCCTCAAAAGCCCAAGCAATATTTGCATTAGGCACTTTAATAGCATGTAATTTTCCTCTAGCGCCTCGTGCTGCTCTTGTTTCATCTATTTTATTAGAACAGAAATTCACACTTTTTTGTTCCATTTTGCGATATACGTCAAAAAATCCTTTTTCATCAGCAAAGATAGAATTAGAAGAATAAAAATTACTTCTATAAATAGGCCCATGTATTTTTCCTGCAATTTTAAAAGCTCGGTTTGATGCAAGATCATAGAAATTGTTTTTATCAATGGCATAATTATATTTTGCTGAGTCTATTAAAATTAATTTAAAACTCTTAGCATCTGTGTTTTTGAGTATAGTATCATGATTATATACATTATTTTTATCTTTAGCCCATGTAAACTGATACAGCGAGTTATTACCTGCTTCAGACCCGCATCTTAATGTCGGTTCATTTGGGATAGGGCACAATAGCTTAGGGTCAATGCCACATATACTATTTTCTTTTTTACAAACTAAATCAAGAACCTCAAAGCTATTTGCATCTGCTTCTTTGATTAAATCGTCAGAGTAAAAAACTTGTGTTTTATTTTTAGAATAACGTCCATTAAGATTTTTAATATTAGCTTTATATAGGGGCTTTAATTCTAGATTACTCGATCTAATCTTCCATACATGAGTATGATCCTGCGCAAACCATTCATTCACAACTTCAAAAGACGCAGAGTCTGCACTTGGTAATACTTTACCTTTCCAATATACTTGATTTTTATCTCGGCTAAAATTTTCATTCTTCATCAGTTCAAACGTTTTGGCATCTGCGCTTAGTATTCTCATGCCTTTGTAAATCACATTAGTGTCAAAAATAACATAATAATCATATCTATCGAGAGCCTTTACGGGAGGTGCAGCAGCTATGTTTTCTGGTAAAGAGATATTTTCTATTATTTTGTCTTTAAAATAAAAATAAGTACCATCTGTTCCATAGGGAAATTTATCAGATAAGGCAATGAATTTTTGTGCATTAGTTTCGATTGGAAGAGTGGTGTAACTATGTACTAGTATGGTTCTAGTGCGGCGCGGACCAACACCTTGGCAGGGTGTAAAAAACCACGAGGCGCATTCATTGTAATCATAAGTAATGCTTTTTAACCAATAGACATGCTTATTTACTAAGACATAATGACGATTAAATGGCTTATTTTTATGCTGTGTCCGACAGGAGTAAGGATGTTTTTCAAGAACATTTTCCGATGTTCTTCCACGCTTGGGTCGATAGGTGTATTCATAATCTCTAGGTTGCTGTTGTGATATTGAAGGTATACCCGTGGTATTTTCATATTTTTCACGGCATTCAACAATATCTCGCTTCTGAGCTTGAACAGTCCACGTAGATGTAATGATTAAAAAACCTAAAGGGAGTAAAGCAGATATTATCTTACTCGACCTTGATTTTTTGCAAGCTTGATTTTGGTTCATATGAAAGCCCATATTTATTGACGAGCCTTGATTATAGTATTAAACATCACTTTGTATACTATAAATAATATTTTATCTATACCTGCAAATACTTCATAAATCTTATATAATTCGCTCTTTTGTGTTGGCGTATTATGCGTTTATTTGTATGCGGTTAAGTAAAGTTCGTTTAGCAGGGTTTAAGTCTTTTGTAGATGTCACAACCTTTGTTTTGGCTGGCAATTTAAATGGAATTGTTGGACCTAATGGTTGTGGAAAATCTAATATTATTGATGCTGTTCGCTGGGTTATGGGGGAATCTTCCGCCAAACAACTGCGCGGCGAATCTATGACGGATGTTATTTTTAATGGCTCAGTCGGACGCAAACCTTCAGGGCAAGCGACTATCGAATTGATTTTTGATAATAGTGACGGCAGTTTAGGTGGGCAATGGTCTACATATGCTGAGATTAGTATTAAGCGTATTTTAGGGCGCGATGGTCAAAGTAGCTATTTTTTAAATGGAACGAAATGTCGCCGTAAAGATATCACTGAGATTTTCTTAGGGACTGGGCTTGGTCCTAGATCGTATGCGATTATTGAGCAAGGGATGATCTCACGCGTGATTGAATCGCGTCCTGAGGAATTACGCTCCTTTTTTGAAGAGGCGGCTGGAATCTCCAAATATAAAGAGCGGCGCAAAGAAACTGAAATTAGGATAGAACATACGCGCGAGAATCTAAGTCGTTTAGCAGATGTACGCAGCGAGTTAGGTGTGCAATATAATAACTTAGAAAAGCAGGCTAAAACAGCTTTGCGCTATCAGAGCTTAAAATCTGAAGAGCGTATTTTAAAAATGCATTATCTCGCGCAGCAATTAGCTTGTATGGATGCCAATAATGCGGATATTTCTGAAAATAAAGATGATTTACATAAAGAGCTTGAGCAAAATATAAAAAACTACAACACTCTTGTTGATGATTTATTTAGTTTTGAGAATACGAGAAGCAAGGTTAACACTAGTTTAGATGAGTGTAATACACAATACCATCGTCAAAAAGAAGATTCAATCCGCTTAGAAGGCGAGATTAAAACACAGCAAAGCCTCCATATGCGTGAGCAACAAACGGTGCAAGAATCACAATTGCGCTTAGAAATATTGCACCAGCAATTACTTGATGAACAACAGCAACTAGACTTATATGAAGAAGATAATATTGGTTTAAGCCTTAAAGTTGAAGCTGCTGAGAGTGAGTTGATTAACCATGAAAGCATAAGTACAGAGCTTGAAGATCAGCATAAACACTTACAGCAAGATTATCAAGAGTTGCAAAAAAAGGTTAATGATGAACAGCGGCAGCGTGATCTTATCAAAAACAGCATTGAGCATCAAGAAACACGCCAATTGGAACAAGCACGAATACTTGCAAGAATTAAATTACAATTAGATCAACCAGAGACTGATGTCAATCAATTAACTATTTTAGAAGATGAGAAGATTATAGCTGAAGCTCAAATAGAAGATTTATTCCAAGCGCAACTCCAATTTGAAGAGCTTAAATTAAGTACTTATACTCAGCTAAATAATGTTAAAACTCAATCTGATAAGTTACAGCGCGAGCATTCAAAAAACTTAGGTCAATTACAAGCTTTAGAAACATTGCAAGCATCTTTAGAGGGTAATTTTAAAAATGCAGATAAAGATAGTGATCAAGATAGCAAGCAAGATAGCACGCAAGATGTCGCGACTAAACTAATCGTTAAACCTCTCCATAGCTGCATTAGTACAGATTCTCACTGGCAACGCGCAGTTGAGGCAAGCTTAAAGCATTGGCTTATGATTCCTGTAGTTTTAAACGCTGAGCCCCAATTATTTTTTGCTCAAGATAATGCTCTTGCACAAGGTGGTTTTTCAGGTTTAACTCACGCGGAGTTTAAAGAAGATGATTTAGGCTATTATGTGCAATCACGCCTAGGCTTAGGAACTATTTTAGGGCATATTAAAGTCGCGGCAAGTTTAGAAGATGCGCAACAATTAATTCAATCTTTAGAACCACATCAATGGATTGTGCTAGAAGATGGGATGTTGATTGGTAAAGACTGGTTATTACCCTTTGATGAGAGTGATTTACAAGCAGGAATTATTGCACGAGTACAGGCAATAGCCGCGCTTAAGCAGCAATTAGAGCTTGATGATGTGATGCTTGACGAGCTCTATTTAAGTATAGATAAGCATACACATGATCTTGAAAATGTAGAGAATAAATTAAAAAGTATTCAAGTAGATATTGGCATTAAGCAAGATATGCGGCATAAACTTGTGCATCAAATTGGCTTATTAATTCAGTCAAATAACCACGCCAAAACAGAACGCGAGCGCATTAATCAAGAAGTAACTGAAATTGAACACGTCATATTAAGCCTGCAAGATCAAATATCTGAAAATAGAGCCGAACTTGAAGAGATTTTAATTGGGCTTGAACTCTCAGAAATTGCTAAGGAAGAGTTGTTTGATCAAAAAAATACTCAAGAATTGCAACTACAAAATGTGAATAATACTCTCAAAACAACTCAACAAACATGGCTTAATGCATCCAAACAATTAGATAGCTTAAAGGTAAATCAAAACGCTAAAAATATGGCGTTGATGCGGATGCGTAATGAGATTACGCAGTTAAATGAGAAAATAAATGAAAAATACGTTACAGAAATTACTCAAGAGCATATTAATGCCTTGGAAGAACAGTTATTATTTTTATCACAACAATTAGATGAGTTAGATAATCAGCGAAATAGTATCGCAGCAAATCTAGCCGAACTCGTCCTAACTATAAGTAAACAAGAACAAGAAAAACAATCTATTGAAGAGATAATGATCGTATTGCGTGAGAAACTTCAGAAAATTGATTTATCTCAAGCCCAGTTAACTGCACAAAGAAGTTATTTAGATAATGAATTGGCAGATTTACGTAAAACAATGTCTGAAGATGAGCTTGTAATCCAAGAAAATCAAGGCAACGAAAATCATGCAAACGTAGAGATATCTAAGCATCAATTAGATGATTTAAGCGATAAAATCCAGAAAATTGGGGCGGTCAATTTAATGGCAATTGAGGAGTGTAAAGCATTAGAGCTGCGTAAAAATTATTTAGATGAACAAGATCAAGATTTAAATGAAGCTTTGATTATGCTAGAAAATGCGATTAAAAATATTGATAAAGAAACGCGCGGGCGTTTTTTAGATACCTTTGAGAAAGTTAATGCAAGTTTTAAAACGCTATTTCCGACGCTGTTTGGAGGTGGGGAAGCGTGGCTTGAAATGAGCACAGGTGATGCGCTAAGTTCTGGAGTAAATATTATCGCACGCCCACCAGGTAAGCGTCCTGGCACTATTCATTTATTATCAGGTGGAGAGAAAACTTTAACCTCCGTTGCGCTAGTTTTTGCAATATTTAATCTTAATCCTGCTCCATTTTGTATGCTCGATGAGGTTGATGCACCTCTAGATGAGGCAAATGTCGGGCGTTATGGCGCTTTACTCAGA
>BHEQ01000093.1 GCA_003864535.1 Gammaproteobacteria bacterium | reverse complement strand
ATATATGTCACGATCGTGATTTCATCAGCATCGGCTTTAGGACGCGCAATAGGTAAAAAGCCAAGATCTAGGAGCAATCTGGCATCAAAGGAGCTTGCATAAATAAGACCTATCTCACCTTTTTGGAGTGCTTCTCGTTGTTCTGCAAAATCCATAAAATCTTGGGCTAGGATAGCTTGCATGGAGTGTTTTTGTAGATAATTTACCAATAAGTGCCAGCTTGCTATTTTTTGTATAGGGATATCAGGTGCTACCGCAAAATTAATACTCATAACACAATCTCTCCACTGTTTATTTTACCGATAAGCTCTAATGTTTCCGCTATTTTTGTACGTGATGGTTTGCGTCGAACCGAGGTTAAAGCTACGAGTTGCCCATCTCTAAAGTTAGGCATAATAGAGGCATAGACCCAGTAGTAACGCCCATCTTTAGCTAAATTTTTAACATAGCCAAACCATGTTTTGCCAGAACTTAGGGTCGTCCACGCATCTTTAAAGATAACGGCAGGAACATCAGGATGACGTAAAATACAGTGGGGTGAGCCGATAAGCTCTTCGCGATCGTAATGGCTAATATCAACAAAGGCTTGATTAGCCTCGGTAATAATTCCATTAACGTCAGTTCTAGAGACGATCATGCGTCCATCAGGATAGGGAATCTCTTCATCAACTACTAAGATTTTTCTATTAATACCGCCATGGTAGATTAGTTCATACTCTGTATAAGGATGATTTGGATAAACCTGCTCTGGCAGCATATCTGGTAGCTTAAGATGTTTCATAATGCGTGCAGCTCCTTTTGATTTAATAACTTTACTATAAAGCAAGCTTAAGACATAGGCTATTTTTTAAAATACATAGGATGACTATAATTGGATGACTATAATTAATAAGAAATCTTATACTCAACACCTACTTTTAGCTAGTAAAAATTAATTAGTGAAAAATACTTTATAAATTTGATTATCAGATATAAATACTAAAAGTGTATAATCAAGATCATTAATATTAAGATCATTAATCATACAAGGAAATGTTATGCGCCTAGTTCATTGCCGTAAATTAAACAAAGAGTTAGAAGCTTTGGTCAAGCCGACTTATCCTGGAGAGCTTGGGTTAAGAATATTTAATGAGATATCTAGTGATGCTTGGCAAATGTGGTTAAAACACCAAACTATTTTGATTAATGAATATAGACTTAATCCGCTTGATTCTAAATCAAGATCATTTCTAAAAGAACAAATGCTAGAATTCTTTTTTGGTACAGAGGTGAGCGTCCCTGAACAATTCTCACCACTGGTATAAATTTTATACTCTAAAAACGGGGGACTTCTTATTAATTAGATTTTTCAAGGCTTGTGATTTTAATAAAATCGCGTAACGTAGAAAAAGCACAAATAAATGTTCACAGAGGCATATTAGCTAGGCATAAGCAGCTCTAGCTAGTATGCCTATATTTTTGGGCTGAATGTAACACTAATCTATCATTAATTTGACATTAATCAATTAAAGCTTAAATTAAGCTTATTGATCTATCTATTAATGAATTTTTTCATTACTTATGTTTATTATATGCAGATAATAAAATTATATTGAGATAGGGATATATATGCGTATACGAGGTTTTGAAAAAGAGCATCGGCAAACAGCTCAGCAAGAGCGTTTTGCAAAAGGTGAGTATCATGTTTGCGGACTTATTGTAGAAACTAATCCCAAAAAAACAACGCTGATAAAGCAACAAATTGCCACATTAGCAGGTTGTGAGATTCATGCGTTCCCCTCAGATGATGCGGGTAAATCAGATGATAGCAGTAAAATAGCGGCTGTACCTGTAGGACGTATGCTCGTTACGGTTGAAGATACGCAGGAGAGTTCAAGCTATGATCAAATGAATGTGATCTCAAGCATTGACGGTGTCCTTGCGGTTAATTTAATGAGCCATTTTTTTGAATAATTACAAATTAACCAATAAACCAATAATAAGGGACTTCTATAAATTATATTTTTCAAGGCTTACGATATTATTAAAAGCGTAACGCAGAAAAAGCACACATAGATATTCCCATAACTTAACTTATTTTTCACCTAGATGGAGCCTTATATGACAATTTCTAGACGTACTTTTATGAAAAGTGCCGCCGCTGCAAGCGCAGCAACCGCCTTGAGTGTTAATGGCGTAAATGCTTTTGCGCAAAGCGAAAATACTCAAGCAGCTAATACTCAATCAGGCAATACTCAGTCAGGTAATGATGGCATTCGCTGGGATAAAGGTGTGTGCCGTTTTTGTGGCACTGGCTGCGGTGTTCTTATTGGCACAAAAGAGGGGCGAATTGTCGCAACTCAAGGTGATCCTGATGCGCCTGTTAATCGTGGTTTAAACTGCATTAAAGGCTATTTTCTATCTAAGATAATGTACGGTAAAGATCGCCTAACTAAGCCGTTATTGCGTAAGAAAAACGGTGTTTATAATAAAGAAGGTGAGTTTACCGAGGTTTCTTGGGATGAAGCTTACAGCTTGATGGCGGATAAATTTAAAACGGCAGTCAAAGAGCACGGTGAAGATTCTGTCTGTATGTATGGCTCAGGTCAGTGGACTATTTTTGAAGGTTATGCCGCCGCCAAAATAATGAAGGCAGGTTTTAGAACCAATAATCTTGATCCAAATGCACGCCATTGCATGGCATCTGCTGCGGTAGGCTTTATGCGTACTTTTGGAATAGATGAACCTATGGGCTGTTACGATGATATTGAAAATGCGGATGCGTTTGTGTTATGGGGCGCAAATATGGCTGAAATGCACCCGATCTTATGGTCTAGAATCACCAATCAACGTTTAAGTGTTGCTAATTGTCAGGTGCATGTTTTATCAACTTTTGAAAATCGCTCTTTTGAATTATCAGATAATAGTATGATTTTCACTCCCCAATCCGATCTTGCAATTTTAAATTATATTGCAAATTATATTATTCAAAATAAAGCTTATGATCAAGATTTTATCGACAAACATATCAATTTTAAACAAGGTGTTACCGATATAGGCTACGGCTTACGTCCTGATCATCCTTTAGAAATGAATGCGAAAAATAGGGCAAATCCTGGGAATGCAAGCCCGATTGATTTTGCTGCATTTAAGCTATTTGTCGCTGAATATACTTTAGATAAAGCGCATCAATTATCAGGCGTAGCTAAAGATAAACTTGAGCGTTTAGCTAAGCTTTATGCCGATCCTAAAATAAATGTTGTGTCCTACTGGACGATGGGAATTAACCAGCATACACGCGGTACATGGGCAAATAATCTTATTTATAATATCCACTTATTAACAGGTAAAATAAGCAAGCCTGGGTGTGGGCCATTTTCTTTAACAGGTCAGCCCTCAGCTTGCGGTACTGCGCGTGAGGTTGGTATTTTTGCAAACCGCTTACCTGCGGATATGGTTGTAACAAATGCTGCGCATCGCACCTTATCTGAGCAACTCTGGAAAGTACCTGAAGGCACAATAAGCTCCAAAGTTGGCTATGATGCTGTTGCGCAAAGTCGCGCCTTAAAAGATGGAAAAATCAAAGCCTTTTGGTCGTTTTGTACAAATAATATGCAAGCAGGACCTAATATTAATGAAGAGATCTTACCTGGATGGCGTAATCCTGAAGCTTTTGTCGTTGTAAGTGACCCATATCCAACCCTTTCAGCGCTGAATGCGGATTTAATCTTACCGACAGCGATGTGGATGGAAAAAGAAGGGGCATATGGGAATGCGGAACGGCGGACTCAGTTCTGGCGCCAGCAAGTTCAAGCCCCTGGTGAGTCGCGTTCGGATTTAGAGCAGCTGCTTGATTTTGCGAAATACTTTAAAATTGAAGATGTTTGGACGCAAGAGTTAATTGCCAAAACGCCTGAAGTTGAAGGTAAAACTTTATTTGAAGCTCTATTTGTTAATGGGCAAGTAAATAAATTTCAATTATCAGAACTGCAGCAAGGTTTTGATAATAATGAATCAACGAAAGAAGGCTTTTATGTTCAAAAAGGACTTTTTGAGGAATATGCAGCTTTTGGGCGCGGACATGCGCATGATCTTGCACCATTTGATTTATACCACCAAACACGTGGATTACGCTGGCCTGTGATTGATAACAAAGAAACCTTATGGCGTTTCCGTGAAGGTTTTGATGTTTATGTTAAGGAAGGCGAGGGTTTTAATTTTTATGGACAAAAAGATGGGCGTGCGGTTATTTTTGCATTACCGTATGAACCACCTGCGGAAGTTCCTGATCAAGATTATCCATTTTGGTTCTCTACGGGGCGCGTCTTGGAACATTGGCATACAGGCTCCATGACCTCACGCGTGCCAGAATTGCATAAAGCATATCCTAACGCACAAGTATTTATGCATGATGCGGATGCGAAGGCATTAAAACTACGCCGTGGCGAGAAAGTCCGAGTAACTTCCAGACGTGGCTCTATCGTCTCAATAGTTGAAACACGAGGGCGTAATCTTATGCCTAAAGGAATGGTATACATGCCATTTTTTGATGAAGGGCAATTGGTCAATAAAATCACCTTGGATGCAACCTGTCCGATCTCAAAAGAGACTGACTTTAAAAAATGTGCGGTAAAAATTGAGCGTATGAGTTAGTTCCTGATGAGTAATCGCCGTGATTTTTTTGTGAATGTATTTAAAGTAGGCTCGGCTTTATGTCTAGGTGCTCTGCCGCTAGGTATGCTTGCGCATAGGGCTAAAGCTTCTAATCAATATGTAATCCGTCCACCAGGAGCTCTTGCTGAAACTGACTTTCTAAGTGCGTGCACGCGCTGCGGTTTATGCGTGCGTGCCTGTCCTTATGATACTTTAAAACTTGCGGATGGTTTAGATGCCACAAGCACAACACTTGGAACGCCATATTTTATACCGCGCACGATTCCATGTGAGATGTGTGAGGATATTCCATGTGTTGTCGCGTGTCCAACAGGCGCATTAGATCATAATCTTACCAATATTGATGATGCAAAAATGGGCACGGCTGTTTTAGTTGATCAAGAAAACTGCCTTGCCTTTTTAGGTTTGCGCTGTGAGGTTTGCTATCGTGTCTGCCCAGCAATTGATAAGGCAATTACTTTAAATAGAGTTGAAAATAAGCGCACTGGTCGCCATGCGGAATTTATCCCTGTGGTGCATATGGAGTTTTGCACAGGTTGTGGTAAATGCGAGGAGGCTTGTATTTTACCAATAGAGAAATCTGCGGCAATTCAAGTCCTACCACTGCATATCGCACGGTCAACTTTAGCTGAGCATTACCGCCTAGGCTGGCGTGAGAAAGAGATAAATCACAACAAGCCTTTAATCGAAAATGTTATTGATTTACCTAATCGTATACCAGCGGCAGGTCAAGATTCAAGTCAAGATCCGAGTCAGGCTCCTAAAGTAATTCAGCAAACAGATGATTTTAATAAAGATGATTTTAATACAGGTGATCTTAATTAATGACGCAAAACCAATTAAATATTAAGCATAAACCCAAGCGCATTGTCGGGTATGCGGCACGTCAAAAAAATGGCTGGTGGCACACTTATAGGTTTCTGATTTTAAGAAGATCTCTTCAAGTGGCTATTTTAGCAGCTTTTACTTGGCCTTTTTTTGGATTTTGGATCTTAAAAGGTAGCCTTGCCGCATCAGAATTTTTAGGTTTTATCCCATTATCAGATCCATTTATTTTTCTGCAAGCATTAAGTGCTGGTCAAGTTTATGCACTTTCAGGAATTATAGGAGTAATTTTATTAGCATTCACATATTGGTTGTTAGGTGGGCGCAGCTATTGTGCTTGGGTTTGCCCTATCAATATTGTAACGGATATGGCGCAGTGGCTAAGAGTTAAGCTTAAGTTTAAAAATCATATCTCTTTGCCACGCCAAGCACGCTTCTGGATTATGCTGATGGTTTTATTTATGTCCTTTCTAAGCCACAGCATCGTATGGGAACTAATTAACCCAATTACCGCAATATCACGCTCTATTATTTATTTGAGTTTAAATATTAGTAGTATCAGCTTGATGCTTGTCTTTATTATTTTTATTTTAGATTCAGTAATTGCAAATCGGCTCTGGTGTGGACATTTGTGTCCTGTTGGATCATTTTATAAGCTGTTAGGAACAAAAACACCTTTTTATATTGAGGCGAGCAAGCAAAATGCTTGTGATGATTGTGCCGATTGCTATAAAGTTTGCCCTGAATTTCAGGTTATTAAACCTGCTTTAAAAACAGCTGAACTTAGGATTTTAGATGCAGATTGTACTCGCTGCGGGCGTTGTATAGATATTTGTCATGCAAATGTGTTTGAATTTAAATGGAATTTAAAGTCCCCTCCCAAGATTACACATTAGCTTACACATTAACTCACATATTAACTCACATATAAATAAGGAACATCATGAAAATAAACATCAAGATAATTAACAAAATAAGTAGCAAGCAAATATATTTAATCGCTATGTTGAGTATTAGTTCCGCAATCAATCTAAGTTTTGCGCTTGAAGGCTTAAATCCTGTTGATGTGGCTGAGGATAATCAAAATGTGCAGGGCTTTCAGGTTATTGAAAGTGGTGCAATCGCCAAAAACTTTCGCCAGCAGCCACCCTTAATTCCACATAAGGTCGATAAATATCAAATTGATCTTAAGGTTAATCAGTGCTTGCGTTGCCATGATTGGCCATATAATACCCAATTTAATGCGCCTAAAATTTCTGAAACACATTTTGTTGATTTAAATGGAAAACATACGGATAAAGTCTCAGCATCGCGTTGGTTTTGTCATCAATGTCATGTTACACAACAAAATGCACCTGAATTGGTTGAGAATGAATTTAGATCAACCGAAGAAAAATAATAGGAGATATTATGAAATTTATTAAAAAATGCTGGAATATTTTTTGGAGACCAAGTGCAAAATGGGCACTAGGAACGCTATTAATCCTAGGATTTATTGGAGGAGTCGTTTTTGTAAATGGCTTTCATATGGGGATGGATAGCACTAATACTGAAGCTTTCTGTGTTGGTTGTCATGAAATGGCGGACAATGTTGGCGTGGAGTATACAGGAACTGTGCATGATTCCAATAAAACAGGCGTGCGTGCAACGTGTTCAGATTGCCATGTGCCTAAGACTTTTGTGGCTAAAATGTTTCGTAAAGTTGAGGCATCTAACGATCTTCTCCAAAGCTTTTTAGGAACGATAGACACCCCTGAAAAATTTGAAGAACGCCGCGGACACCTTGCTAAGCGTGAATGGATACGCTTTAAAAAATCGGATTCACAAACTTGCCGTAATTGTCATAACTTTGATGCAATGGATTTATCTGCGCAAAATAATCGCGCTAAGAATGGACATGTTTTAGCCAAAAATACGGGACAAACCTGTATTGATTGCCATAAAGGGATCGCCCATAAATTACCTGCTAATGCTTTTGAGATTGAAAAAGAAGTTAATGCGATGTTTGAAAATAAATAATAGATTTTGTATCTAATAATTTATAATTTTTTAATGAAGATCGTTGTGGTCGTGCGGAAAGATTGTATTTTACATAGATTAATATATTT
>BHEQ01000092.1 GCA_003864535.1 Gammaproteobacteria bacterium | reverse complement strand
ACAGACCCTGAAAATCTCACGGGGTAGCTACTTGCATCATATGCGCTAATAGTCCTAATTCCACTTTTTCCAGCGAGGACATTGCTCCATGCTAGTTCAACTTTACTCCCAACAGGTGAAACAATTCCTAAGCCCGTAACGACAACTCGACGTTTACTCACAATGTACTCCTTAATACGCTAATAAAAAAACGGCTGTAGGAAGCATTGCAACCTAACAACCGTTTCTAAGTATTTTGCCAATGTAGTTACAGTATATTTACTATAACCGCGCCCAACATATTAACCTTGGTGACTTTTAACATAGTCAATTGCTTCTTGAACAGTAGTTATTTTTTCAGCTTGATCATCAGCAATCTCACAATCAAACTCTTCTTCAAGCGCCATGACTAGTTCTACGGTATCTAGAGAGTCCGCACCAAGATCATCAACAAATGATGCTGAATTAACAGTTTGATCTTCTTTAACACTCAATTGTTCCATAATGATCTTTTTGACACGTATTTCAATATCGCTCATGGTTTTTCTAATCCTTACATTTTAAGTTAACAGTCGGCGCAATTGCCAAGTTGCATTCTAAGAAAAAAAAGTCAATCTGTCAGTAACTTTTATTTAATTTTTACGAAAATAAGATGATTTTAGATTAATTTCTAGATATATTTTATAAAACTTACTTATCGGAGCTTCTATTTTGGATATTTTTAGCCAACCAGCTTGAGACGCTTGTGATGATTTTATCAGAACTTAAGCCCATAGTTTCCATTATGTAAGCACGTTCGCCATGTTCTGGAAATATATCAGCTAAACCAAAATGTTTTATAGGTTTATAAATATCATTCTCACTCATCCATTCATGAATAGCACTTCCAGCCCCGCCACTAATTGCATTATCTTCAATTGTGATAATAAAATCATGTTTAGTCAAAGCACTGGTTAATAATCTCCCATCTAGAGGTTTGACGCATCTTAAATCCATTAAACTTGCATCAAAGAAGCTCGCAATGCACTCACTCATCTCAAACATACTTCCAATAGAGATCACCAATAGAGATATTTTTTTATGCTCTTTTGTGTGCTCTATTTTATAATTAAAGCCTCCCTCAAAAATCATTTCTGAGCAAGCGATGGGCAATATTTGGGTTTTATCTGCAATGCTAATACCGCGTCCATTGCCGCGTGGATAGCGAATTGCAACAGGGCAATTTTGCGCATAAGCACTATTTAACATTGCCCACAGCATTTGCTCATCTGATGGAGCTAAAATAATAAGATTAGGAATGGCGCGTAAGAACGACAGATCAAAGCTCCCTGCATGTGTTGCCCCATCAGGCCCTACAATTCCTGCACGATCTAAGGCAAATATCACTGGCAGATTTTGCACAGCAACATCATGAATTAATTGATCAAATCCGCGCTGCAAAAAAGTTGAATAGATTGCAAGCACAGGTTTTAAACCAGCACAAGCCATGCCTGCTGCAAGGGTTACCGCGTGTTGCTCCGCAATTGCCGTATCAAAATAACGGCTTGGGTATGATTTTGAAAATGCGACAAGCCCAGAGCCTTCACGCATGGCGGGCGTGATCGCGACTAATTGATCCTCAAGCGCAGCTTTATAGCACAGCCAATCTGAGAAAACTTGAGTATAAGTTAATTTTTTAGGTATTTTAAAATTGATCTCTTTTGAATTAGCAGTGGCTGGAACGATGCCAATCTCTGGATCAAATGGGCTAACCGCATGATATTCTATAGGATTTCTTTCAGCAGGAGCATAGCCTTTACCTTTTTTAGTGGCGACGTGGAGGAGCTTTGGACCTGGAATACTTTTTAAGTTCTCAAGCGTTGCAACTAACTCATCAAGATCATGCCCATCTATCGGTCCAAAATATTTAAAACCGAGCTCCTCAAATATAATCCCACCAGTTACAAAATCTTTTAGGTGTTCCTCAGCTTTTCTAGCAATATTAAGAGCTTGCCGCGGTAAATTTTCAAGAATATTTTTACTAGTTTGGCGCATTTCTTGTAAAATAGGGTTAGATAACGCCCGAGTTAACATTCCCTGTAAAGCCCCTACATTAGGTGAGATTGACATATCGTTATCATTTAAAATCACCAGAATATTCGCACCTATTCCACCAGCGTGATTTAAAGCTTCAAATGCTTGTCCCGCCGTCATCGCGCCATCTCCAATAATAGCAATCGCTTGATTGCGTTTATTTTGTGCGGCATAAGCAATCGCCATGCCAAGAGCTGCGCTAATTGATGTTGAAGAGTGCCCAACCCCAAAAGCATCATATTTACTTTCAAAACGCGATGGAAATGGTGCTAGCCCACCTTTTTGGCGAATTGAGCTTAATTTAGCTTTACGCTTGGTTAAGATTTTATGCACATAAGCTTGATGTCCAACATCCCAAATCAAACTATCATTTGGAGTATCAAACACATAATGTAAGGCGATACTTAGTTCAACTGCACCTAGATTAGAGGCAAAATGCCCGCCTGAGCTGCTTACACTCTTAATTAAAAATGCGCGAATCTCTGCGGCAAGTTTAGGAAGTTGGTTTATTTTTAGTAAACGTAAATCAGAAGGATCATCAAGCAAATCTAATAATGTGAATGTTGTTTTCATAAGTTTTTCCCTAGTATTTTCTATTAATTACATAGCGGGCGATATCACGCAGATGATCTGCACGTTCATCAAATTTAGCCAAAGCCTCAAGTGCCGCCGTAACTTGATCTTGCGCCGCTTGCTTTGCATTTTCAAATCCAAGGACACTCGGATAAGTTGCTTTATGTTGGGTCGCATCCTTGCCTGCGGTTTTACCCAAAGTCAAACTATCACTTGTTACATCTAAAACATCATCTTGAATTTGAAATGCCAAACCTAAATGTTCTGCAAAAATAGCAAGTTGCTCTAAGTCTTGAGGTTGAGCGTGCGCGCATAAAGCCCCTCCTAAAATACTTGCTTTAATTAATGCGCCTGTTTTCTTTGCGTGAATTGTGGTTAATGTTGCAAAAGAAATATCTTTGTTTTCACTCATTAAATCACGCATTTGTCCATCAACCATGCCTGCTATGCCCGCACAATTACTTAATAAAGAAATTAGTGCTATCTTTAAACTATCTGGCATATTTGCATCAGCTAATATATTAAAACTTAAAGTTAATAAACCGTCTCCTGCTAAAATTGCGCTCGCCTCACCAAAGGCGATGTGACACGTAGGCTTGCCACGGCGTAAATCATCATTATCCATGGCTGGGAGATCATCATGAATTAATGAATAAACATGGATCATTTCCAGCGCACTTGCATAGCTATCTAAATTAACATCTAAATTAGAATCAGAATTAGAATCAAAAGCATTAGGATCAGGAATATTAGGATTATTTGTTGTATGCATATTTATAAATAAAGCAGCACTTGCGTATACAAGTAAAGGACGCAGGCGTTTGCCCCCATTTAAGGCACTGTAACGCATAGCATTTGCTAAGTTTGGATGCGTATCTTGCTTAGCAAAATTTTCATCAAAACACTGTGTAAAGCAATTTTCAAAGTGAGCTTGCATTTTTTGTGCCCAAGTTAAACTTATATTATTTTGCATCAATTAATCTCTTTAATTAGGTCTCTTACCGCCATTAAGTTAATCCTAACCTATCCTGACCACATCTGCTAATGGGGATTTATGGAACATAGTCAATAACGTGCAGCTTGTATGCTTGATCTATAGAGGGCTTCTATTAATAGATGTGCCCTCTAATTTTTAGAATTTAAGGTCAGCTTGATCTAAATCTACCTGTTTTGGCTTTTTAAGAGCTTTTTTAGGCGCGCTTGGTTCTTTTTTATCACTCTGATGGTTTAAAACATGGGTAATTCTTTGCTCTGCATTTTCTAGAAATTTTTGACATTCCTGCGTTAGAATTATACCTTCTTCAAACATTTTCAAGGCACTATCTAAAGGCAGATCACCTTTTTCCATAGAAGCTACAATGATTTGCAATGCGCTAAACATCTCTTCAATTGAAGTTGATTTAGCTATATTAGCTCCTTCTATAGGTAAACTTGTACTACTTTTCTTATCCATATAAACCTTTATAAACTGTTTTAATTTTAAAAAAATATGTGTACTATATCGCTTGATATATCCTGTATGCAAATTTGATATTTTTAGTTTATAAACTATAGTTTATTTAACAAATAGTTATAGCATTTAGTTATAATATGTGGCTTATATAAATGAGCATTTTAATAATATCGTGTCAGCTAGAAAATCACAAATAGATGTACCCATACAAGTTACTATTTTGGCATAGAAAATATGCAGTTAATCACTACACAAGTAAATCATACTATGATTTTAAGTATCCTATAACTTACAAAGGTCTTATGCAATATTCTTATTTTAAACATTTACTTTTAAGCGTGTTATTAATACTTTTGATAGGATGCATCTCTCCAACACACCTCTCATCTAAATCTTTATTAGGTCAGTATAGATGGGTAATGCAGGAGTTCTCTCATCCTGATAATCTTTCAATTAAAAATAAACAACATATAGTACGCCTAGATTTTGATAAGCAAAATATCATTATAGCTCCAGGGTGCAACCGTTTCACAGGCGCATTTTCAACTACGAATAATATAATTTCTTTTGATGATTTAAGCTCAACTAAAGTACGATGCAGGCAAAGTAGTATGGAATGGGATCAATTTCTTGTTAAAGAGATAAATAATGCAAAGATCACGAAAATAGGAACTGATTATTTAATCTTACAATCACAAAACAATTATCGTATCGTCTTCAAATCTCTACCTAAAATAGATACAAAAGGTGTAACCGCACATTTGTGGGACATCTCTCCCAAAATGATTAATTGCAATATAGATACGATTAAACAATGCTTGCGTATAAAAAAATCTCCAATTAGTGAATGGGAGATTCTAGATGAAAATATAGAAGGCTTTGTTTTTAAAGAGGGGCAATCTTATCGTATTCGTGTTTTAGAAACTCGTAATAAAAATCAACAACGCTATTATTTTGACACCATCATTAGTCAAGCCTTAGTTGGAACGCGCCAGCCCTAATCCATATTTGATATTTCAACCAATTTAGATAAGCATACCGCGGCTTTCCCTGATTGCATCGTATCCCGCGCCAGCTCGTAACCTTGGGCTAGATTATCTACCTTATCAGCAAGATAGAGTAAGGCTGCGGCATTCACCCCAATGGCTGCGCAATGTGAATCTTTACCATGCCCTTCTAAAACATTTTTAATAAAGCTTGCGTTTTCAAATGGATTACCTCCAATAATGCTTGATAGTGGGAATTCACTCACTCCAAAATCAGCAGGCTTAAAGTCTTTTGGGATAATCTCGCCATTAATTAATTCAACAGTATTTGTGCGTCCATGGATTGCAATCTCATCCAGACCTAAACCATTAACTACCAAAGCTCTTTTGCAGCCCATATTTCTTAGCGTTTTCGCAAAAATATCGCAAAGAGCAGGATCATAAACACCAACGAGCATAATCGGCGGTTTTGCAGGAGAAATTAATGGCCCTAGGATATTAAAAATAGTCCGCGTCGCTAAGGTTTTACGGACATGCATCACCTGTTTTATGGATTCATGATACTTTGGGGCAAACAAAAAACTAACGCCCGCCTCATCAAGTGCTTTGCGCGCAATATTTGGGTGCATATTTAAATTAACCCCAAAGTTTTCTAGTAAATCTGCCGCGCCACATTTGCTTGAAACAGCGCGATTCCCATGTTTAACGATGGGAAGACCCGCCGCTGCCGCCACAAAAGATACCGCAGTTGAGATATTAATGGTACTCACGCCATCGCCACCAGTACCGACAATATCCGCGTATTGATAATCAGGGATAGAAAATGGAAGTGCCTGAGCTCTAAGCGTCATCGCCGCTCCCGATATTTCCGCGCTGGTTTCACCCTTTACTTTTAAGGCAACTAGAATCGCAGTTTTTTCAATATCACCTAATTCATTATTGAGCATAGCTAAAAATAATTGTGCCGCTTGTTGCGAGCTTAAATCACAGCCGAGCATCAATTCTTGCATAATTTGCATAGTTGTTTGCGGATCAATGTGTGCATTCATACTTGTAAAAATCCTTATGATTATAGTTTCTATTAAATTTATAGATGTACTCTTTACTTACGCCGTGCTTCAATAATATTGGGTAATTGGAGCAAACGATCAAGTAAGCGACTTAGTTGATCAATATGATTAATATCAACGGAAAACTCTAAGTGCATTTCGCCTTCTTGTTCTGAAGGAGCCATTTTCATGTTGGTTATTTTAAGACGCTCATTAGATATTGTCGAGCTTATGTCTTTTAAAAGATCAGCTCTATCATAAGCAATCAACATAATATCAACAGATACACCGCAGCTAGGCTCGATCCCCCAGTCAACATCAATGCGGCGCATTGGGGATTGCTCGAGCAGGTGTAAAAAGTTAGTACAATCAGCTTTATGAATACTTACGCCGCGATTTAAAGTGATAAAACCGCCAATTAGCTCAGGCGGAGCTGGCTTGCAGCAATTTGCAATCACAGTAAGTAAATTACCAACCCCACGCACATGAATCCCATTATCTGTATTTTTTAGTAGTTTATTTTTATCACCCAAAAATATATTACTAAAATTAAATGCTCTTTGGGCTTTATCATTTATGGGTAAACGGGCTAAAAATTGATTTAGAGTTATGTCTCCAGAACCTATATTTATATATAATTCATTAATACTACTCACATTTAATTTGTTAGATATTTTCAATAAAGTCTCAGGATCACATTGATAATGAAGGCGATTTAATTCGCGCTCCAGCATTAATTTACCTTCAGATAGATTTTTCTCTTGATCTTGTTGCTTAAACCAAGCTCTAACTTTAGTACGTGATTTAGGTGATTTTAAATAGGCTAAATGTGGTGAGATCCAATCTCTGGATGGATGAGGAATTTTTGTGGTTAATATCTCAATTACATCTGCATTTTTTAGAATATAAGTTAGCGGTACAATTTTATTATTAATTTTAGCACCGCGACAGCGATGCCCTAAATCAGTATGAATCTGATAGGCAAAATCAAGTGGAGTTGCCCCAGCTATAAGCTCGATTGCCTGCCCTTTTGGCGTAAGCACATAAACCCGATCACTAAAAACCGCCGCTTTAAATTGATCAACCGCATCATCGCTTTGATTTATATCATCCTTGCTATCTAAAATTTGCCGCAGCCAATTTAAAGCATCTTGTTGATTACTCGCACTATTTCCTTCTTTATAACGCCAGTGTGCCGCGACTCCAAGTTCAGCATAATCATGCATCGCTTGGGTTCTAATTTGAACCTCTAAAGTACGCTCTTTAGGACCAAGTACCGCTGTATGCAAAGATTGATAGCCATTTGTCTTAGGATTGGCAATATAATCATCAAATTCTTTAGGGATCGGCTGCCATTTTTCATGAATCACCCCTAATGCAGTATAACAATCGCTTAGATTAGCAACTTTAACTCTAATTGCACGCACATCAAAGAGTTGATCTAAACTACGTCCCTTACTCTCCATCTTGTGCCAAATGCTGTATAAATGCTTTACGCGCCCTGAAATA
>BHEQ01000091.1 GCA_003864535.1 Gammaproteobacteria bacterium | reverse complement strand
ACCTATCCCTGCCTCGCATTCGCAAGGGAGGAGTGGTTTAAAGTCCCTTTAATTTCTTAAATTTATTAGCGTGGTTTATCAACTAAAAGCTTAAGCGGTGGCTAAAATAGTATTTTATATAAATAAATATAAGTAATTTTATAAATACTAATCTTTTTTAATAGCAGTATATATAATCAAACAGCATCTTGAGTATTTATATGGCTATGTTTTGGGTATATTTATTAATTAGCTAATTACGCTATAATCAAAAGTACTATAATTAAAATATAGAAATTTGAGCCCGTAAGCTTTAATGCTTGTGTGGTTTATCTTATTTTATTAAATGATAACGGATAATTTTGTATGATTGGTTTTGTAATTAAGCGTTTATTGATGCTAATTCCTTCTTTTATAGGGATTACGCTTTTTGTATTTATTTTAATTCACTCAATTTCTGGCGACCCGATTATGGTGATGGCAGGTGAGCGCGGCATTGATGATGCGCGGCGTTTGCAGCTTATGGCTGAATTAGGTTTGGATTTACCCCTGTGGCAGCAGTATTTAAACTATCTTTGGGATGTCCTTCACTTAAATTTAGGCAAATCATTTACCACTCAAGAAACCGTCTGGAATGAATTTATGGATCGCTTTCCTGCAACGGTTGAGCTTTCCTTTTTTGCGATGGTTTTAGGAACAGGGATTGGAATTCCACTAGGTGTGCTTTCAGCTTTAGCGAGCCGCAGTAAATCTGGGCTTATGCGCCTTGTGGATAATTTTATTGGTGCATTTTCCTTATCAGGTTATTCAATGCCAATCTTTTGGTGGGCTTTGTTGTTGATCGCTTATTTTTCAATATATTTAGGGATCACTCCAGTGTCTGGGCGGATTTCAGTTATTTATTGGATTGAACCTATAACAGGCTTTATGCTCATTGACACCATAAAAGCAGGCGATTGGGATGCATTTTGGAATGCGCTGCATCATTTGGTTTTGCCAGCGTTAGCTTTGGGCACAATTCCGCTGGCGGTTGTTACCCGCATGACTCGCTCGGCGATGACTGAAGTGCTCCGCGAAGATTATATTCGTGTCTGCCGCGCTAAAGGTTTATCCCCTGCGCGAACGATTTTTATTCACGCATTGCGCAATTCTCTAATTCCAGTAATAACCGTGATCGGCTTACAAGTGGGTGCTTTAATTGGTGGCGCAATCCTAACCGAGACGATATTTTCCTGGCCGGGAATTGGTAAATGGCTGGTTGAATCAATTGGACGGCGCGATTATCCGATCATTCAAGGCGGTATTTTATTGATTGCATTTCTGGTTATCATCACTAATTTCATTGTGGATCTTACCTATGGGATCGTCAATCCTCGTATTCGGCACAGCAGGTAAATATAATGAATAATAAATTAGTAAAAACACAAAATATAGAAAAAGATGAGTTTGTAGTTCCAGGACCATTTAAGGAATTATGGCAGAGCTTTTATTACAATAAGGGCGCAGTGCTTGGTTTAATCATCATTGTGATCCTAGTTTTTTTAGCACTGTTTGCCCCATTAATCGCGCCGCACTCTCCAATTGAGCAATATCGAACAAATTTTTTACAAGCTCCTGTTTGGGTTAGCGGTGATTGGAATTTTATTTTAGGCACGGATGATGTCGGGCGTGATATTTTATCGCGTTTATTATATGGCGCGAGAATATCGTTAACTATTGGTTTTTCAGTAGTTACCGTGTCGTTAATAATTGGGGTTGGGTTGGGCTTAATCTCAGGTTATTTTCGTGGCTGGGCGGATATGATTATCATGCGCGTAATCGATATGCTGATGGCACTGCCAAGTTTATTACTTGCGATTGCTTTAATTGCCGTTTTAGGACCAAGTTTAAGTAATGCGATGATAGCTGTAGCAATCGTTGAGATCCCATCATTCACGCGTTTAACTCGCGCCGCGGTGATCCAAGAAATGAGTAAGGATTATGTGATTGCATCTGAGATTATTGGAGCGCGATCACTACGCCAAATGTTTATAAATATTCTTCCAAATTGCGTACCACCACTTATCGTTCAAGCTTGTTTAGGTTTTTCTGGAGCAATTTTAGCGTGCGCAGCTTTAGGCTTTTTGGGAATGGGAGCTCAAGCTCCAACGGCTGAATGGGGCACAATGCTCTCAGATGGACGCTCCTTACTGCAACGCGCCCCGTGGGTTATTCATTATCCTGGCATGTGTATTTTTATTACACTATTATCGATTAATTTAATTGGTGATGGACTGCGCGATGCGCTTGATCCAAAACTTAAGCGTTAGGAGAATTATAGTGAGAGCTAATCCTCAAGTAAATAAAAATCAAGATCATAAAAGTCAAGCTCATGATTCTAAAAATCATGATATTCATGGTGATAATATTCAAAATCAAAATCAAGAAAATAAATATAAGCATGATAATAATCATAAAGATAATCATGAAGATAAAAGTAAGAATAATATATTATTAGATATTAGAAATTTAACCGTTCAATTTGGGACGGAAAAGCGTCCTTTTAATGCGGTAGATAATCTTAATTTAAGCATTTTAGAAAATGAAGTAGTCGGGATTGTTGGCGAATCAGGCTCAGGGAAATCTATCACCGCTCTTGCAATTATGGGCTTAGTTGATCATCCTGGGCGCGTATTTGCTGATCAGATGCAATTTAATGGCATCGAGCTCCAGCAGCTAACGCTAAAAGAGCGGCGTAAATTATTAGGTAAAGAAATCGGGCTGATATTTCAAGATCCTATGACCTCGCTTGATCCATGTTTCACGGTTGGTTATCAGATTATGGAGACCTTAAAAACGCATGAAGGTGGCTCGGCAAAGGCAAGAAAACAGCGCACTTTGGATTTATTAGAGCAAGTTGGTATTCCTGATTCTAAAAATCGCTTAAATACCTATCCCCATCAATTATCAGGCGGAATGAGCCAAAGAGTTGTGATTGCGATGGCAATTGCGTGTAGCCCACGCTTGTTAATTGCTGATGAGCCAACTACCGCACTCGATGTAACTATTCAATCCCAAATCATGAGTTTATTACGGGATATTCAAGAAGAGCGCAAAATGGGATTAATGTTAATCACCCATGATTTAGCCGTGGTTGCGGAAAACTGCCAAAAAATTGTAGTGATGTATGCAGGACAAGTAGTAGAAACAGGCACGGTTGCGGCGGTATTTGAAAATCCGCAACATCCTTATACGCAAGCACTTTTAAAAGCTTTACCAGAAAGAGCCGAAGGCGCGGCGAGATTGCATAGCATCGCAGGAGTCGTACCTGGGGCGTATGATCGCCCTACAGGCTGCTTATTTAATCCACGCTGTAGTGATTGCCAGCCGCTTTGTATTGAAGAAGCGCCAAATATTAGAAACATTGTGTATCCAAATCTGCAAACCTTACAAACGTTGCAAACACCAGAGACGCAGCAAGTACGCTGCCATTTTCCATTAGGTCTACGCGGAGATAAATAGATGACAGATGTTATTATGGAAGCTTGTGGCTTAAGCAAATATTACAAAATTCCACGTGGTTTTTTGCGCAAAGATGCACAAATTAAAGCGTTAGATGGGATCTCTTTTGTGTTGCATGAGCGTAAAACAATCGCGGTTGTTGGCGAGTCAGGCTGTGGTAAATCCACACTTGCACGCCAATTAACTTTGATTGAAACCCCATCACTTGGTGAATTATTTATCGAGGGTAACTCGCTTACGAATGCGTCCGCTAAAGTTATCCGTGACGGGCGCCAAAAGGTGCAAATGATCTTTCAAAATCCATTTGCATCTTTAAATCCACGCAAAAAAATAGGCACTATTTTGGCAGAACCTCTGGTAATTAATACCAGTTTAAATAAGATCAAGCGTAAAGAACATGTGCTGAGTATTATGGAAAAAGTTGGTTTAAGACCAGAGTTTTATGAACGCTATCCACATATGTTTTCAGGGGGGCAACGCCAACGAATTGCTATCGCACGTGCTTTAATGCTCAATCCTAAAGTAATTATTGCAGACGAGCCAGTATCGGCGTTAGATGTCTCTATCCAAGCGCAGGTTTTAAATTTATTGATGGATCTGCAAGAAGAGCTTGGGATCGCCTATGTGTTTATCTCGCATGATTTAGCCGTTGTACGCCATATTGCGGATGAGGTTTTAGTCATGTATTTAGGGCAAGCAGTTGAACAAGGCTCTAAACAGGATATATTTAAAAAGCCACTGCATCCATATACGCGTGTCTTAATGGCATCTGCACCAAGACTTGATGGAAATAAACCTGAAATACCGATGATTAAAGGTGAGTTACCCTCGCCTTTAAATCCACCGACAGGCTGCGCTTTTCATAGCCGCTGCCCATGGGCTCAGCCGCAATGCATGATTGAGCGTCCGCTTCTTAGAGATATTGGTGCACAAAAAGTTGCATGTCATTTTGCAGAGCAATATTCATGAAAACAAGCATGAAAATAGGATTAAGCGATGTTAATTAAGACAATGTTAAACAAGCTAATGATGAAAAAAAATGTAACAAAAATAGAACCTAATGATGCAAACGGTGAGGCACAAGTTGATTTAAAAAGTGCTAATAAAAATAGCAATGCTGAGCAGCCATTAGTTGGGCATTTAATTGAATTACGCGGTCGGGTAATTAAGGCACTTGCTTCTATTTTTATTATTTTTCTGGCCTTAGTTGGTTTTGCTAACCCTATTTTCAGCTATTTAGCCTCGCCGCTAATTAGTGCGCTACCACAAGGTGGCGAGCTTATTTCTACGGGTTTTATCGCCCCATTTTTTGTGCCAATTAAGCTTGTATTTATCTTATCTTTTTATATCAGCATTCCATGGATTTTATATCAAGCCTGGGGATTTATCGGGCCTGGCTTATATAAAAATGAGCAAAAAGTTGTTTTTCCTATTATTTTTTCAAGCGCATTTTTATTTTATTTAGGGATGGCATTTGCATTTTATGTAGTCTTACCAATTATGAGTAAATTTTTAGTTGGCACAACCCCGTTTGGAGTTGAAATGAAGCCAGATATCAAGGATTATTTAAGTACAGTCCTTAACTTATTTTTTATTTTTGGACTTGCTTTTGAAGTTCCAATTGTCGTGATTATATTAGTAACCGCAGGAGTTATGAGCGCCGCTGTAATTGCGGCTAAACGCCGTTATATTATTTTGATGGCTTTTATTCTTGCAGCAATTGTAACCCCACCAGATCCTTTATCTCAGGTTCTATTTGCCTGCGCTGGGATTTTACTTTTTGAGATAGGTTTGTTTATTGCAAAACTAATTGAGAAAAGGTCTTTGTGATATTTTAAAGTCATACCGGCACAGCGTTAACTTACCTTAAAAACAGTTGGGATTATCTGACTGTGTTCCTTGAAGATGATCTCTATAAGATTGATAATAATAAATAAGAAAATGCTATTTGTCCTTTCATCGGCAATACGAATGATCAATTTCCTAAGCGCTATGAGTACCAAATACAGGGTAACTTATTAGCAATAAACTAAGATTATGTAAACGCACAATATAATTTAAGCATGATGTATGCTAACGGTAATGGTTTATCTAAAATAAAGCACTTGGAGGTACTTTATTTGAACTCGCAGAAGCGCAAGAAATATCAATCAACTTCTGGGTAGACCTTTTTCAGCTTAAACAAAGTATTAAACTTTCTATTAAACTTTAACAATCAATTTTATTCACAATTTAAGAGAAATAATATGAAAAAAACATTATTAAGTATGATTATTGCGTTAACTTTAAATGCTGCTTATGCCGATATTGCTAAAGGATCAGCAGCTTATCAAAGTAAAGATTATGTAACTGCTTTTAAAGAATTTAAAGAAAGTGCTGATAAGGGTGATGCCGTCGCACAATCTGTTTTAGGCTTTATGTATGAAAATGGAGATGGTGTGCCTAAAAATGTACAAGAAGCGATCACGTGGTATTTATTGGCCGCAAATCAAGGAAATGGCGACGCGCAATTTAATTTAGGCATTATATATGCCAATGGTAATGGTGTGCCTAAAAATGCACAAGAAGCGGTTAAATGGTATTTATTAGCAGCTAATCAAGGTAATGCAAGGGCACAACTTAATTTAGGTGTAATGTATAAAGATGGTAACGGTGTACCTAAAAATGCAGAAGAAACTCTTAAATGGTATTTATTAGCTGCTAATCAAGGCTATGTTGATGCACAATTTAATTTAGGCTTGATGTATAAAAATGGTGAAGGTGTCCCTAAAAATTTACAAGAATCACTTAAATGGTATTTATTAGCTGCAAATCAAGGTGATCCAAAGGCGCAAGTTAATTTAGGCTTGATATATGCTAATGGTAACGGTGTGCCTAAAAATGCACAAGAAGCACTTAAATGGTATTTATTAGCTGCAAATCAAGGTGATGCAAAGGCGCAAGTTAATTTAGGCGTGATGTATGGCAATGGTGAAGGCGTAGCTAAAAATGCACAAGAAGCAGTTAAATGGTATTTATTAGCTGCAAATCAAGGTGATGCACGGGCGCAAGTTAATTTAGGTGTGATGTATGCCAATGGTGAAGGCGTCCCTGAAAATTTGCAAGAATCACTTAAATGGTATTTATTGGCAGCTAATCAAGGTAATGCCGCCGCACAATCTAATTTAGGCGCGCTGTATCAAACTGGTAACGCTGTTGTGCCTAAAAATGCCGAAGAGGCGCTTAAATGGTATTTGTTGGCAGCAAATCAAGATAATAAGACCGCACAATATAATTTAGGCGTGATGTATTACAGTGGCGACGGTATTCCTAAAAATTTGCAGGAAGCAGCTAAATGGTATTTATTGGCGGTAAATCAAGGTCATGCAAATGCACAATTTAATTTAGGCATGATGTATGAAAATGGAGAAGGTACGCCTAAAAATAAAATACTGGCATACGCTTTATACAATATTTTAGCAAATCAAGGTGATGCTGAAGCCAAGGAAAATAGAGACAAACTTAAGCCAGATCTCACACCTGATCAATTAGCAGAAGCGCAAGAAATATCAACAAATTGGAAGGTTAATACACCATTTCCAACTGAAACTAAGTATTAAACTTTACCAATTTATTTTATTCACAATTAAGAGAAATAATATGAAAAAAACACTATTAAGCATGGTTATTGCGTTAACTTTAAATGCTGCTTATGCCGATTTTGATAAAGGATTCGCAGCTATTCAAAATGAAGATTATGCAACTGCTTTTAAAGAGTTTAAAGAAAGTGCTAGTCAAGGTGATGTAAGGGCACAATATAATTTAGGCGTGATGTATGAAAGTGGTGAAGGTGTGCCTAAAAATGAAGAAGAAGCGGTCAAATGGTATTTGTTAGCTGCTAATCAAGGTCATGCAAGCGCACAATATAATGTAGGAAATGGTTACAGCTTAGCTAAAAATGTAAAAGAATCTGTTAAGTGGTATTTAATGGCAGCTAATCAAGGGCATGCAGGGGCACAATATAATTTAGGCGTGATGCATGCTAATGGTGAAGGTGTACCTAAAAATGCAAGAGAATCTATTAAATGGTATTTATTGGCAGTTAATCAAGGTGATCTAGACGCACAAAATAATTTAGGCGTGGTGTATGAAAATGGAGACGGTGTGTCTAAGAATAAAGTGATTGCATATGC